>NZ_NASN01000056.1:0-15332 GCF_002142015.1 Gilliamella sp. A7 | reverse complement strand
GGGCAGAATTGGTAAAGAGAGTCGTGTAAAATATCGAGTTCGCACATTTTGTTGTCTGATTATTGATTTTTGGCGAAACCATTTGATCATATGACAAGATGTGTATCTACCTTAACTTAATGATTTTGATAAAAATCATTAGGGGATTCATCAGTGCTCAGCCTCTTTTAAAAATTGCGTTACCGCTTTAGCAACTGCTAAAGTACACTCATCGGGCCCTCTAGCAGAAGAGAAAAACAACAAAGCCATCAGTGACCTCCTTGTGTTTTATAGTTCAATATTGGTGTCAATTGTGCAATGACAGTAACAATATTAGCTTGCTGCATTGATTCAATTACACTATCAATTGATTTATAAGCTTGCGGCGCTTCTTCAAAAATAAGGCTACTATCTTCACAAATAACACGACTACCTAGTTTAGTCCGTTTGAGTTCTTGCATTGAATAGCGATTATCCAACTTACCTTTACAGTCAGCTCGACGCCATTTACGCCCAGCACCATGTGCTAATGACATAAGTAGATCATCTCGTTGAATCGGTTTGACAAGATAGCTGTAATCACCTCGTGAACCTGGCACAATCACCAGTTCATCCATTGCCGACGATGCACCTTTTCGATGTAACCAATAGCTCTGTTTATCTATGGTGACTTTTTGTAAAAAATTGTGACAAACATTAAGTACTTCATGGCCTTGAGTATTCAAATTGGTCATTAATCTTTCCGCCACAACTTGACGATTTAATCTTGCAAAAGCAACTGCATTATCATGTTTTTCAAGATAACTTAATGCATCATCACTATCATCTGCTAAGCCTTGATAACCAAAGCGTGATAATTGATTTTGCAAAATAGCATGTCCTAAACCTCTTGAGCCACTATGCACTAATAAAAACAGTTTTTTGGCATTAAGTTGGTATTGATTAAATAATGTTGCATCAAAAATCTTACTGACTTTTTGAATTTCAGCAAAATGATTACCACCACCAATAGTGCCTAAGTTATATTTGTGACGAGTATCAGGTAAATCAATATTCCCTATTTGCTTTTCTAACTTATCAATACTCAATTTGGCAAGGTTAATGTCAGTTTGCCAAAATCCCATGCCACAGCCGATATCGCTACCAATTAATGCCGGATAAATTATTTCACGACTTAAATATGCTGCGCCTATTGGATAGCCTTTGCCGGGATGAAGATCGGGCATCCCCATTACTTTAACCATATTAGGTAAATTAGCTGTTGTCAGTAATTGTTGTATTGCTAAACCTTCGATCCAGGTATTTTTAGATGCTATTAACCACGTTTTATCTGATAGCACCTGTATAGAATTGTCCATATATCAATCCATTTAAATAAATATTATTGTTATTTTTTTCAATACTGTTTAAAGACAAATTTTTAAATGAACCCATCAAATAAAACGCATACACAACATAACATTAATCGTTAAGAAATGTTTAATTTTATCCAGTGACAATACGATCACTCTCAATACGATTTATCAATAATTGGTTTTACTTGAACGATATCAAGTTATCTTTAAACAATGGGTATAAATTAATTGGCAGGCAAAGATCAGCTAAGTGAATTGAAGTAAGAATAGAAAAAGTTACTTAATTATTGGCGGATCAACCTGCAAAGGTTTGTTAAACAAATCATAATAAAAATCTCCTTTGCTATTTGTAATGGCGCGTATGCTAATTAAATTTTAGTCAGTTGTAAAGTAACAAATTATCTTTTTTAATCATCTATTTTTATTTTTTTACACTCGTTTTTATTGAATTAAGTATTTTATACTGTATATTTATACATACAATTATTTTTAATACGAATCATCTGGCACTATTCGTTTTTATTAATTTTTCGGAGTCTTTTCTTGAATAAATATTGTGTTGTCCTTGGGCAAGCTAATAGTTCGCTCACTGCTTATTTACCTTTAGTTGATACACCAGTAAGAGCTGGATTTCCATCTCCTGCTGATGATTATTTAGAAACAAAACTAGATCTAACAAGTCATTTAGTGAAGCATCCTAGTGCAACTTACTATATTAAAGCGATTGGTGACTCAATGATTGATTATGGCATTTATAGTGGTGATCTCCTTGTTGTCGACCGATCTTTACAACCAAAAATAGATGATATTGTTGTTGCTGCTGTGGATGGTGAATTAACCTGTAAATGTTTAAGTTTTATCAATGGCGAACATCATTTATTGTCTGGCAATAAACTTTACCCTCCAATTTCATTAGTTGGCAAAGACGTACATATTTGGGGAGTGGTAATACATACCATTCATTCCCTACGTAAACGGGGACACTGATGATTGGCTTAATTGATTGTAATAATTTTTACGCATCTTGTGAACGGGTATTTAATCCCAAATTAGAAGGAAAACCAATTGGTATTCTTTCAAATAATGATGGTTGTGTAATAGCACGCTCTAATGAACTCAAACCGTTAGTCGCGATGGGCATGCCGGCCTATCAAATCCCCTCCCATATTCAAAAAAAAATTACCTTATTAAGCTCTAATTATGAACTTTATGGTGATATGAGTCAGCGAGTATTTGATACCGTTCGCCATTATACTGCGGATATCGAGCTCTATTCGATCGATGAGGCTTTCATTCATCTAAACGGGTTTAGTCATGTTTTAAGTCATTGTCAAAATTTAAAAGCAATAGTAAAACGAGATACGGGTATCCCTGTCAGTATCGGGATTGCTACAACTCGCACGCTAGCAAAATTAGCTAATCATATCGCCAAAAAACACCCTATCCATCAAGGTGTTTATTGTTTTCCGACGGATCAGGAAGAAAAAATAACTATCTTAAAGCAATTCTCAGTTGCAGATATATGGGGCGTTGGTTGGCGAATTACGCAAAGATTAAAAGAACTAGGTATTCATACCGCTTGGGATTTACATCAAGCAAATTTAAAACAAATTAGACAGTCATTTTCTGTTGTCCTTGAGCGTACCATACTTGAGTTACGTGGTATGAATTGTATTGAATTAGATGATCTACATACAGCTAAAAAAAATATTATGACATCACGTAGTTTTGGCCATTTAACCAATGATCTATTTGATATACAAGAAGCAATTCGTGTGCATGCAAGCCGTGGCGCAGAAAAATTGAGAAAGCAAAAATCAGTTGCCAATGCCATACTGGTGTTTTTAAAAACTAATCGATTTCGACCTGAATTAGTACAATATAATCCGTCAATTGTAGTGCCATTATTATCGGCGACCGATGATTCACGACTTATTATTCATGCGGCCCAAAAAGGGTTACGATCCATTTATAAACCAGGTTTTTTATTTATGAAATCAGGTGTGATGTTACTTGATTTAAAAACTAAAGATAATTATTGCCAATCGGATTTATTTACAGCAGAAACATCAGCTACTGAAAAACACAAAAGTGAACAATTAATGAAAACCATGGATTACATTAATCAGAAAATGGGAAAAAACACTATTCATTTAGGCGGTATCAGACAAACTGCAGCATGGCAAATCAAGCGAGAGCGACTTAGCCAACGGTATACGACTCGTTGGGACGAGTTACCTTTTGTAAAATAGATAACCGATTAATCGCTAAAATAATAATTTAATTAATTGATTGAATTGAATTACCTTGTTCATTTCTTACATCAACATATACATCCCATTTTCTATGATCACTATAAATAGATTTTTCACAAGAAACTGAAAGTCCATATTTGTGAGGAAGATTTTTTGAGCTTAAGGATATTTTATGCCACTTTACCTTTAATGGTAAAAGGCAGCTAGATGCGTAAAATTTTCTATTTGCTTCAATTGTATGTAAATTAGTATGATGTTCTTGATTATAGGTGGCTATAAATTCAGCCGCCTTATTATCAATTTCACCGAAAACTTCATCAAGCGTCATAGTCTGTGCAAATGGAACTGTAATAACAGCTACAATTGCGATACTATATTTCAGTATATGAATCTTTTTCATAAAAAACTTTAATAATTTAAATTGTTAAGTAAAAACATTATTTTCATAACTTTAACATTGATACAACGTAGAGGTCAATATCAACAATTAACTACCAAAACGTTTAAGCGCAATAATAAAGAAGCTAATAGCAATAGCTAATAACTACGCATGCAACGAAATAGCCAAACAATACTTAAACCACGATATAAATTTGCCTGTTTTAATTCAATAGAATGAATACTGTTTACTAGGCAATATCAGACAAACCGCAGTTTAGCAAATCAAGCGAAATTTACTCAGTTGATAGTATATTAATCGTTGGTACAAGTTACCTTTTGCTAAATAGATAATTCATTAACTGATAAATCAAAAAAATAATCCCTTAATCAATTGATTGAATTGAATTACCTTGTTCATTGCGAACATACACATCAATATCCCATTTTTTTCTATATCTATCATCCTTCGATTTTTCACAAGAAATAGAAATAACATATCGAAAAGGAATTGTACCACCATGAACTTCAGCTTTCTTCCAACCAGCTTTTAATGGTACAAGACAACGAGGTAAATAATCTTTTCCATTTACTTCGACAATATGTAAATTAGTATGATGCGCTTTATTATAAGCGGTAATAAATTCAGTTGCCTTGTTATTGATATCTAAAAATTCAGTTCTTGAATCATAGACGGGAATAGCTTCAGTTGTGTTATTGTCAACATTATCTGAAGACTCGACCATTGCCAAAGGAATAGTAATAACAGCTACAATTGCGATAATATATTTTAGCAAATGAATCTTTTTCATAAAAAACTTCAATAATTTAAATTGTTAAGTAAAAATAAAGTTAACTTTTGCACTTTTATTATTAATAAAATTAAGAGCCCATATTAACAATTGAACTACGAAAACGTTTAAGCGCAATTAGGAAAAATACACTACCAATGCCTAATAACCACGCATACGATGTCCAAACCACACTTAAACCAGCCCCTCGATATAAAATTGCCTGCCCTAATTCGACAAAATGGGTTGTTGGTGCAAATAACATAATATTTTGCACCAATTCCGGCATACTTTCTCTTGGCGTACTACCACCAGAAAGCATCTGTAACGGTAGAAGAATCAAAATAAATAGCATCGCAAATTGTGCGGTTGATTTAGCTACCGTGGCCATAAAGATACCGAGTGACGTTGTCACGAATAAATGCAAAGCAGCACCAATTAAAAATAAGGTAATCGAGCCCTCAATTGGCACATTTAACCAACCATGAACAACGACTAATAGTGCACCCCAAGTCGAAACTAATACCACCAGCCCCATAGACCAAACTTTAGAAATCATGATTTGAAATGGTGTCACAGGCATTGACAGCAAGTGATCGATAGTACCATGCTCACGCTCTTTCATTAATGCCGCGCCGGTTAAAATAATAGACAATGTGGTAACAATATTAATAATCTCCATGACAGAACCAAACCAAGAACGGGTTAAATTAGGATTAAAGGCCGCATGAACCTCTATATTAACCGGCAAACTGGTGGGTTTATCAATTTGATTAAAGTATTTAGTTATTTCGCTGGTGACAATTTGCGTAATATAACCATTACCTACAAAAGCCTGTCCCATTCGGGTTGCATCAATATTAAGTTGAATTTCTGGACTTTGGTTATTTAACACATCACGTTGAAAATTAGGTGGTATATTTAATGCAAAAGTATAACTATCGGTATCCATTCCACGATCAACTTCATCCATTGAATTTAATTTAACTGGCTTATTAAACATTGGTGGATAAAGCGCTGCGATAATTTGCCTTGATAAAGGCGAATCATCTTCATCAACCACCGCAATTGAAGCATGATGAAGAGAATCTGAAGTTGCGGTAGCTGCGGTATAAATATCCAGCGTAAAGCAGTAGGCGATTAACAATAACATGATTGGATCACGAATCAATCCCCATAACTCTTTAATACCTAAGCGATAAATATTAATAAAGCTTTGCATAATATCTATCCTTCTTGTTTCTTGAGGAGGAATATACTTGCACCAAGTATAATCGGAATAGTAATCAGTAAGGTAAATATCGAGTTATGTAAATCAAAAAATCCTAATGCCTTATTGAAAACACCTCGAGCAATAATAAGCATATGGGTAGTTGGATAGACTTCACCAATATATCGCCCACTTCCTTCTAATGATGCTACTGGATTGAGTAATCCCGAAAATTGTATCGCTGGTAACATAGTACCAACACATGTCAAAAATATCACCGCAATTTGACTGCGTGTTACGGTTGAGGCAAGTAAGCCAAAGCCTGTCGCAATAATACAATAAGCCAATCCAGCTAAACATAAAGTTAGCAAACTTCCTTTTATCGGTACGCCAAATATCGTAACCGCCATAAGTAGCAGTAATAAGAAACTAAGCATCGAAATAACAATATAAGGAACTTGTTTACCTAATAAAAACTCAGTTCGAGTAACAGGCGTTACATATAAGTTAATTATTGATCCCATCTCTTTTTCACGCACTACGGATAATGCAGCTAACATTGACGGAATCATTAAGAGTAAAATAGGAATGACCGCAGGCACCATCGCTTGCAAACTTTTAATATCTGGATTATAACGATAACGGGTCTCAATATTTGCCAATGAGCTAGATGCGGTGCCGGTGGTGGTTTTTATTTTGTCACTTAACCACGCAAGGTGCATACCTTGTACATATCCTTTAATTGTGTCGGCACGTAATGGCATGGCCCCATCAATCCAGATACCGATATTAACTGGATCACCGCGTTGAATATCACGGCCAAAATTAGGTGGAATTTCAATCGCCAACGCTATTTCATTACTTCTCATCCTATGGTCCATATCATCATAATCAGTGATTGGTGGTTTCTCAATAAAATAACGCTTAGAGCCAGATAAATTAGTAATATAGTTTTGACTGGTAATCGTTTGATCACGATCTAATACTGCAAAATTTAAGTCCTCAACATCCATCGTGATACCATAGCCCATCACCAACATTAATATCGCTGAACCTAAAAGTGCCAATAAAGCGCGCAATGGATCACGAGATAACTCAAGTGTTTCACGCCATAGACAACCAATCAAACGAGTTAGACTAAATCCTTGTAGATGATGCACATTGATTTTAACTTGCTCATTATCATTAGCTACAGCTTTAGGCATTTCACTAACTTTTTCATCATTACTCGTATCATCAGCACCTGCATCAACTAAATATCGAATAAAGGCCTCTTCAAGGGTTTTCGCATCTTTAGAATGAATGATATTATCTGGCGTATCACTGGCTAAAACTTTACCAGCATGCATTAACGAAATCCTATCACAGCGTGCCGCTTCATTCATAAAATGAGTAGTGATAAATACGGTGACTTTATCTTTTCGGGAAAGCTCAATAATTAAACGCCAAAAGTCATCACGAGCAATCGGATCGACACCGGAAGTAGGTTCATCAAGAATAAGTATTTCAGGGTTGTGAACCACAGCGACCGATAAAGAAAGTCTTTGCTTAACGCCTAACGGTAGACTATCTGGCAAACTTTTTAATTCATTTTCCAAACCAAAACGCTTAACTAACTCCTCAACTCGTGCTGGTATTTTACTTTCTTCAATACCAAATAGACGAGCATGTAACACGAGGTTTTGTTCAACCGTCAATTCACTATAAAGTGAGAACGCCTGCGACATATAACCTAAATGGCGTCTTACATTAATATCACTGGCATCAATCGGTTTACCAAATAACCACGCTTCACCTGACGAAATTGGTAATAGACCAGTTAACATCTTCATGGTGGTTGATTTACCGCAACCATTTGATCCTAAAAAACCAAAAATCTCACCTTGTTTTATGGAGAAATTAACATGATCAACCGCAATAAAATCGCCAAATTGCTTAGTTAATCCTTTTGCTTCGATTGCTACTTTTAAATCTTGATTTAAATCTAATGGAGGGATTTCAACGGCCTGATAACCTTCTCTAGCATCTTCAGGCATTAATTGAATAAAAGCATCATCTAAATTATCTTTTGCTGTTTTGGCTAACAACGCTTGTGGTGTACCTGTTTCGAGGATCTTACCGCCATACATTGCCACTAACCAATCAAAATTTTGCGCCTCATCCATATAAGCAGTGGCAACAATAACACTCATTTGTGGACGTTGCTTACGGATTTTATTAATGAGTTGCCAAAATTGTGCGCGAGAAAGTGGATCAACACCGGTTGTTGGTTCATCAAGAATAAGTAAATCGGGGTCATGAATTAAAGCCGAACATAAACTTACCTTTTGTTTCATCCCACCAGAAAGACGACCTGCAGGCCGAGATAAAAAAGGATATAAGCCAGTACTTTTGGTTAACTCATCAATACGTCGCCGTCTTTCAGCTGCATCATTACCAAATAAACGGGCAAAAAATTGTAAATTTTCTTCGACTGACAGTGTTGGATAAAGATTTTTGCCTAATCCTTGTGGCATATAAGCAATACGGGTACATACGTTTTGACGATGGGTTTTATCTTTCATATCCCCATTTAAAACGTAAACTAATCCCTCTTGGATGACATGCGCGCCAGCTATCAAAGACAATAAACTTGATTTACCCACCCCATCGGGACCAATCAATCCCACCATGCATCTTGGTGGGATGGCAATACTAACATCATTGAGTGCACAAGTTTTTTTATAATGTAATGTTACATTACTGACATTGACAACTGCATCTTCAATGGTTTTACCATCAGCAAGTAACGCCAAATCCTTTTTATCCGATTCTGACATATGCTATCTCCAATTATTTTGTTTGGCATTTTGCAACATCAGATAAACCAGCAGGCCATTCTGTATTAGGATCAAGTCTAACCCATGCAACGCCAGGAAGACCAGTTTTAACATAAGAAATATAACATTTTAACAATTCTGGGCTTAATTGTGCTTTAACTCTAAACATCAATTTTTGACGTTCATCTTTGGTTTCAACAGTTTTAGGCGTAAATTGTGCAACACTAGATACAAATGAAATTTTGGCTGAAATAGCTTTACCAGGTAAGGCATCCAACACTAATCTTACTTCATCACCAATTCCTACTTTTCCAGCAATCATTTCTGGTAAAAAGAAAGTCAAATAAACATCTGACAGATTGACTAGATTTAATACTTTTCCGCCTGAAGGTAAAACTTCACCAGGTTGGGCTATACGATATTGAATACGGCCATCAACAGGAGCAGTTAAAGTACTATCATTAATATCAGCTTGAATTTGATTGATATTCGCTAACGCTACATTTATCGCTGATTTAGCACTTTCTACACCAGCTTGAGCAGCTTCAATTGCGGCATCGGCAGCGGTAACTTGTGATTTAGCTGAATCTAATGCGGCTTTGGCACTATTTACCTTAGCTGTATCATCATCAAATTGTTGTACTGAAATCGCCCCTTTTTGATAAAGCGCTGTCGTACGTTGTAAATGTTTATTAGCTATATCTAAGTCACTTTCTCTTTGCGTAACACCAGCTAAAGCTGCAACTTTATCACTCATTTTTAAAGCTACCTGTGCTTTTGATGTCGCTTCATTACTCATAGCTTGTCGATGTTGGGCTTGAGCTTCATTTAATTGCGCTTGTAACGTATCAGTTTGCATAATGACTAGCGGTTGACCTGCAGTGACAAAATCGCCTTCTTCAACATTAATCTTTTCAATTCTACCGGCTAACTTGGTAGAGATATTGATTTCAGTAGCTTCAATACGTCCGTTGCCACTAGTAAAATCGGAACCATAGCCATCAGGTTTAAATTGCTGCCACAAAATAAAACCAATAACAACAACCACAACTGCAATAACAATCCATTTTTTATTTATTTGTTTCATGAATAACACCTTATTCTAAAGTGACAAATTTATAATAAATCTTAACTAAAAATTTAAACATTAAAAGCGATTTATTTTCAATATGATCATCATAACAAATGTATTTTATAAATAACATCAACTATCAAAACAAACGCAGTAAAAGCTAAAAAATGTCATTTATAATTTTAATTATAGATCAAAATAAGCATTAATAATCAATTATCAAGACAAGCAAAAAAATAAATATCTAATTAATTTAATTGGAAATATTTTAATGTGTTATTGATTTAATCAATGAAATGAAGTTAATAGAAAAACTAAACTCCAAATCAATATAAAATTAAATTGGAGTTACCTTATAAATGCAAAACGATTATCTTTAAAAAGACCATAAATCCGGTCTAAAACGCCATAATTCTTTTTCTGGAATATCACCTTGAATAGTACATTGAATAATGGCTTTGCCACTCAATCTATCATTATCATATTCGAGAAACAATAAATTTTCTGCAGTACCTCTTTCTGGAGAGGTATCGGTTAATACATGTTTATTGTCAGACCAAACACCATTTTTATAAAATGATGCATTGGCAAAATCAAGCGTACCATCAACGGATATTTGCCAATCAACCCAAGATAGCGCACTTTTAATCTCTTCAAAGGTATTATCGGTGCTAAATCCCCAAAAATAGAACTTTAGATGTTCATTGGTAATATATTCAGATTGTTCAAAGCTTTCTATTTTCAAACCATTAAAGATAATCGGCGGATCAAATATAAGCTTATTTTTTACGGAATTATTATTCGATATAGTGGCAAATTTACTATATCCAGTTGGTAACGTTATAATTGGAAAATAATTATGATATTTTTTTTGATTTAAATCTAAAAAAAAAGTCTTATCGCATTGGGTAAAACTTTTTAATAAATGACTAAAATCATCATCAAATGATGACTTTTTTATATTTGCGAAAAAAAGTACGAGTAATCCAATAAAACATAACAATTTAATCTTCACTACCTATCTCCTTATTAGTGAATGATAATAAATTTTTACTTTGAGTAGCTTTAAAATAAGTTATTATATCAATAAAGACAATTGTTATTTAGCTTATTTTTAACTATAACAGCTGCGAAATATTTAATGATAAAACAATTGTTTGCTAATCAATAAACGTCTAACAAAATAGCAATAAGGTATTGGTAACAGTGCAGTAAGAAAATATAACGATTAAATATATTTTCCTTAGCGTTATGACTTATTTAATAAAGGTGATTTTATGGCTCTTCCTTCTTTTTTGACAATTTATAATGAATTAATATCCACGCCAACTATCAGTAATGTAACCAATGAAAAATTAGATTATTCTAATAAGCCACTAATTGACAAATTAGCGCAATGGTTTACTGATTTAGGCTTTACAATTGACATTCAACCTGTACCAAATACTCGTAATAAATTTAATATGTTAGCCACCTATTCCAATAGTGACAATAAAACTCAAGGTGGTCTATTATTAAGTGGTCATAGTGATACTGTGCCATTTGATGATGGGCAATGGACAAAAGATCCATTCAAGTTAACTGAAGAAAATAATAAGCTCTATGGACTAGGCACGGCGGATATGAAAGGATTTTTTGCTTTTATATTAGATGCATTACGTGATATCGATCTTAAAAAATTAACCAAACCAATTTATGTATTGGCCACCGCAGACGAAGAGACATCCATGGCTGGCGCTTCATTTTTTGCCCAACAAACGCAACTACAACCAGACTGCACGATTATCGGCGAACCTACCTCATTAATTCCTATTCGTGCTCATAAAGGGTTTATATCTAATTCAATTAGAGTTATTGGTAAGTCAGGCCATTCAAGTGATCCAGACAAAGGTATTAATGCTATCGAAATCATGCATTTAGTGATTGAAAGATTACTTATTTTGAAACAAAAATTCAAACAACAATATCATAATGATGGTTTTAGCGTACCTTATCCAACCATGAATCTTGGCGTTATTCATGGTGGTGATGCAGCTAATCGTATCTGTGGCTGTTGTGAATTGATTATTGATATTCGGGTATTACCAGATAACGATATTGATTCACTTTATAATGCCCTTTGTGAAGCATTACAACCCGTTATGGACCAATATCCTAATCGAGTTTCCATCGAATATGAAGTATCACCAATACCGGGCTATGAATGTAAAAAAGATCATCCAGCATTAAATCATATCGAAAAACTGGTTGGTCACACCGCACAAACCGTTAACTACAGTACTGAAGCACCATATTTAAATCAAATCGCCCCAACCATTGTGTTAGGACCAGGCTCAATTGAGCAAGCTCATCAACCAGATGAATTTATCTCTATGGATTTCTTAAAACCGACCAAATTAACCATTGAAAATTTAATTAAAGATTTTTGTTTATAAATCAATATATTCGCCGGCAAAGTCGGCGAATCAGCTTAATGCTATTAAAACAT
This sequence comes from Gilliamella sp. A7, assembly GCF_002142015.1. Classification (NCBI taxonomy): domain Bacteria; kingdom Pseudomonadati; phylum Pseudomonadota; class Gammaproteobacteria; order Orbales; family Orbaceae; genus Gilliamella; species Gilliamella sp. A7. The sequence continues at coordinate 2,985 of NZ_NASN01000056.1, read as the reverse complement.
AATAATTCATTATTTTTATATTAAGACGGTATACACTTCTCAATATTCTTTACAAAAATTAGCTTCTAAATTAATCTAAGCTATCATCTTTATGCATATTTCCCCATTGGCAAAGCATATCTAATACAGGTACAAGTGTTTTACCCCGCTCTAACAAACCATATTCAACTTTTGGTGGAATTTGCGGGTATTCTTTTCTAAAAATTAATTTATCTCTCTCCATTTCTTTTAAAGTATTACTCAATGTTTTAAAGGAGATTTCTTTGATGCTCCGTTTTAGTTCATTGAAACGCATAGATGGTTGATTTTCATTTAACCAATAAAGAATAATGATCTTATATTTTCCTCTGATCATCGAGAGCGTGTAATTAAATCCGCTATTCTCGAAATTGTCTTCTGCACAATGATGCTTTTCCATACTTACACTCTCCCTAGAGATAGTACATAACAATAATTACCGTACTTCAAAAATAATTGTATCAATATTACTATGATTAGATGATTTATCACAACAAAAGGAATATTGAGAATGAAACGTACTTTAGTGATTGTAGCCCATCCAAATTTATCATCATCAAGTGTTAATCGATGCTGGCTTAATAAATTAAATCAATATCATGAACAACTAACCATACACGATATATATTCATGCTATCCAACCTACCAAATAGACGCTAAATTTGAACAAAATTTAATTGAAAACCATCAGAATTTAGTCATTCAGTTCCCAATATATTGGTTTAATTGTCCACCACTGTTAAAACAATGGTTCGACGACGTTTTTACTTATGATTGGGCTTTCGGTTCTTTAGGCGATAAATTAAACAACAAAAAAGTGGCTTTAGCGGTTTCAGCTGGTATTAAGAAAACAGATTATTCCTGCACAGGACTATATCAATATACGCTTGAAGAAATATTAAAACCTTTCGAATTAACAATGAATTATGTTCATGCTGATTATCAGCCCACATTTGCACTTTATGGCGCAAACAATGAGCCAGACTATCCAGATAAAATTACCTTGAGTGAAATAAATAAAAGTGCAGATAATTATGTTAATTGGATGAAAAAATTAGGAATGTTAATCTAAATGACATAATTATTATCAAAAGCGCAAATAAAATGATTTTATTAAGGCCGTTTAATCAAGAAATCAGTCCTAAGCAATTAAGTTCAGATAAGTAAAAATAAGATGGTATACACTCCTCAATATTTTTTACAAAACGACCATGTTGATATAGTAAAAATATATAAGAAAAGTCATATTTTAGTTATTGTTATAGTTTTAACTTTGATTAGTTTGATTAGTAATAGCCGACAAAGTCGGCGTGATTGATTAAACTTGAAAAGTGGCAAAATCAGTAGCAATTTCAGTATTAGCAAAGACGCTCCTTGCTTCATTAACCAGTTTTTGATTATCTTGTAAACTATATCTAGGGCTAATATGCGTTATGATTAACCTTTTAGCATCAGCTTGCTTAGCAATGTTGGCGGCGTGTATTGTCGTTGAGTGTCCACGTTCAATGGCTTTTGCCTCTAAAGCTTGTTCTTGAGTGGCCTCATGCACTAATAAATCAACATTTTCGGCTAAATCAATGGATGCTTGACAAGGAATGGTATCACCCAATATAGCTACTTTTTTGCCTAGCTTAATATCGCTCTGATAATCCTTACCATTAATCGTTCTACCATCTTCTAAAGTAACGGTTAAACCTTCTTTTAAATAAGCATAATGTGAACCTATTTGGATGTTATCTTTTTTTAATTTATCAATATTCAGCGTTGCAGGAAGATCCTTTTCAACAATACGATAACCAAAACAAGGCACTCGATGTTGTAATAATTTGGCTTCGACGCGAAATTTATTATCTTCGAACACTAAGCTATCTTGTTCAAGCTCAATGATATTTAAAGGGTAAGTAAGCCAGGAAGAACTAATTTCAATCACTGTTTGGATAAATTGTTTAATACCTTTAGGTCCAACTAACGTTAATGCCGATTGCTTTTGCATTAATGAACGAGTGGTCAACACACCAGGTAAACCAAATAGATGATCGCCATGTAAATGAGTCAAAAATATCATCTCCAATTTAGCTAAACTAAAATTGGCCTTTTGCATTTGCATCTGCGTTGCTTCACCACTATCAAACAGCCATAATCGCCCGCGTTCTTGTCGAAGATCAAGCATAACACTACTTACATTACGTTCAGCGGTTGGTGAACCAGCACTAGTCCCTAAAAAAGTTAATTTCATATCAAGATCAGATTGTCATTGAAAATTTTATTATATACTGAGAATAACTATTGATAATTTTATTTTGCTATAAGAAATAGAAAAATTATTATAATAGTAACTATAATAATTAATTCATTTATAACAGAACGTTAAAACCAAAATGTTTATATCATAAAAATCAGTACAATAATTTAAATAAAAATTTCATCTTGTACTTTATTTAAGATAAAGATCTAGTTGTTTTGCTCGTTGAAAATTTAGTTCAGCAAGGCTAGAGAATTTAAACATATTTAGCGCGTTTCCAATTGCCCCACCACCTAACGAATAAGCAAAATCACACTGCAAGTTATGATATTTGATGAATTCTTGGTAAAATTTTTTCAGTCTAATTTTAGCAATTACGATGTGTTGTTTATCTTTATCCCAATTAGTTAGTGTATTGAATAAATTCTTTTGTGATTTATCTAACTCAGCTTAACTAATATAAAAAATTTTTCTAAACATTCAGTCATTTCTGCTTCTGAACGCGTATTGCCACTACAGTGGCAGCGTAATTCATCCTGATTTAAATAAGCATATTTTGAATTATGCAGAAACCAGTAGTGGCATAAAAATAATAAATATAGTCATTAATTTTATTATTTTCATAAAACTCCACAATACTATTGATAGCAATAAATTTAGTTAACTTATTGATTTATTATATAGATTAGACGTTTTTACGTTCAATGGTCTGTTCGCCCCAAAAG
>NZ_NASN01000055.1:0-15973 GCF_002142015.1 Gilliamella sp. A7 | reverse complement strand
AAAATCAGAAATGTATCATGGACAATGCTTTGAAGATGCAGATGAATTGATTGAAAAAATAGAAGAATATATAGAATACTACAACACCAAACGGATTAAAGCCAAATTAAAAGGCCTGACTCCGGTTAAATATCGAAATCAGGCCTTACAAGCCGCTTAATAAAAGTGTCCAACTTTATGGGGTCACTTCAATTATGCGGTTTTAAAAAAGAAAATTTATAAGAATATATTTAGATCAAATTATTTCTCTTTAGCAATTTTATCCAATGCCAGTGGTAAAAATTCATCTAATTGTTTTTCTACTTTGATATAAGCTGATAATGGTAATTTGTATGGGTCAGAAAGATCTTCATTTTTACCTGTGGCAAATTCAGATAATGTAAATACTTTACCTTTCGATTCTGGGAATTTATCCAAAATTTTATCTTTATGTTTTTGCGTCATTGTCAGTAAATATTCTGATTTATCGATATCCTCTTTGACTAATTGCGTTGCTTTATGTGAAGATATATCAATATTTCTATCTTTTAATACCTTAACTGTACCTTCTTCTGGCGTTAATTCACTTGGATCAACATTAACACCCCGTGATTGAACCTCAATATTGAGATTATGTTTGTTAACATAATCCTTAGCCAATGCTTCGGCCATAGGGCTACGGCCTGTGTTACCTGTACAAACAAAAGTAACAACATGATCGAATGCATAGCAAGAAACACTAAACAATGCCAATAAACCAACTAAATATTTTTTTAAATTAAACATGTTTTACCTTAATAATTAACTAAAAATTCGATTTTATAATAACAAAAATAACATAAAATTCTAATTTAGCTTTATTTCAATGTTTAGGTCTATAACATCCTATTTATTTCATTATTTAGATCATATTTAATCTGCAAAAATAAACAAGAATAACCACTGTCTAGCGATATAATAGGATTATTAAAAGAAAACTATTCATAATTTTTATCAATAACGTTGTAATTAAAATGATAAACAATAACCCTACTCTGCGGAGGATTAGCTTCTCCAATATCTTTTAATTTTAGGTAATATCCCATTTTAATTTTAGCATTTGACGATTGAAAGCCTATTTAAACAATCTTAATTTTACTTATTTTCATTATTTTCCTTTAACAAGGTTATTAAATGACTACGACTTTGTTGTAAAAGTTCAATTTGTTTATCAAGTTTTAAAAGTGTTTCACTCAAGCCATTTTTAAACTCCTTACAAAGAGAAAATTTGTTACTTTGATATTGCCAACAAGGAAGGATCTTACGTATAACTTTTAATGTTAATCCGGCACTATTTAACTTATAAATTAGCTTAACTCGCTCTATGTCATCTATTTCAAACTGACGATAACCAGAAACAGTACGTTTTGGAGACAACAATCCTGCCTCTTCATAATATCTAAGCATCCTTATACTAATTTGACTAAGTTTGGATAATTCACCAATTTTCATAACACATCCTATTGACTCTAACAGCTCTGTCATACTTTACCATATGGTTTTATTTATTAAAGGAGATATTAAATGATCAAATTAATTACGTTAGTTAAACGCAAAAAGACATTAAGTTATCAAGAATTTGATGATTATTGGCGTAACCATCATGCAACTTTAGTTAATTCACAAAAAGAAGCAATGGGAATTCTTCATTATGTCCAAAGTGTACCACTACAGGATAAAAAACCGGGAAATGCTATGCGCAATAGCAGAGGTGCACCTATTTTTGATTTTGATGGAATGGCTGAAATTTACTGGCAAAGTAAAGAAAAAATGTTAAGTATCAGAACTTCACCTGAAGCCAAAAGATCCATCCAATTATTATCAGATGATGAAAATCAGTTTGTCGATCACTCACAATCGCTAATCTGGTATGCAACAGAGCGAATAATCATCTAAATGTAAAATGAATGATTATTGTTAGCTGTACGTTTAGTTTAATAATTTTTTAAAATCTTACAATAAAAAAGCCATTCGATATGGAATGGCTTTTACAGCCTTAATATTTATTAGCTACCATTATAACTCTTACACGATTCATGTCGGACTGTATGTAAACCTATTTTAGTTCGGTAAGAAATGATTGGAATGCATCACCATCACTGTTTTGTATAAACATTAAATCAGAAGATGATATTTGCTTTAAAAAAGGAACATTTATATTGAAAATACAATTTAAAGTATTTTTCTTCAATATCTCTAGAGTACAAATTCATATTTAGTAAATTACTTTCAAAGAAATGTTCTTAGCCAAACATACATCTAAGCGGTTCATATAATATGATGCGTATATTTAAATCAATTTAACGTTTATAGCTATGTGATTTATATCCATACATTAAAAGTTTCATTGAACGGTAGAGTTAATAAACGATTTTTATGTTGTATCTAATATCCCATCAATACATAATTAGAATGAATAATAATATTACAAATTAATTTTAATTAGTAAAGAAAACTATATTGATTCCATCTAAAAACTTATGAAGTTATATACGATAATACTCCTTCGAATTGGAATGGCTAATAAATTGTTTAAAAGATATTTGCAATAAACCATTTATGTTACTGAGTTGAGTAAAAATAGATAATATTTATTATCATTTACTCTATTATATTAAATTTTAAAGGAATAATAAGACAAGAACATTGATATATTTAACTCAATCAACTCTGCATCAAAAAATAATTTATTTACATCTAAATCACAAATACCTTTAAAATAATATATAATTATTGTTATTAAAATTATTATGTTTAATATATCCCTTAAAAAGGGATAGAATCATCTGGCTTTAATAATGACTAATAATGAAATTTATTATAAAACATTTTTAATACACAAAAAGAAATCAGTGTTAAGAAGCGCTAGTTAGTAGGATATAAAAGAGCCAATAAATATTTCAAAATAATAGGAGGTATGAAAAAACTGCATTTAAAAAAATTAATATATAAAAAATATCTAGGAAAAATATTTTCATACAGGATTAGAATTGAATAATGACATTTAAAGCATCTCAAAATAAATTAATACATATAATTACCTTTTATACTTTAGCATTATTGATTACTGGTTTTATTACATTTGGAACTATAGGCCATATCAAACTTCGACATTTTATTTACAATTTTATTATTTTTATCGTATTTAGTTATTTTAATAAAATAAATAAATATCTATATATACCGTTACTGATAATCGTGACATTTTATTTTCCCATTGGTATAGATTATGGTATCCCCAATTCTCATTTAATTAGTTCGTTACTTTATACTAATGTGGATGAAGCTATTGGTTTTATGAATAATATTCCTTTATATTATTTTTTATTATCAATAATTACTATCTTTCTAATTATTTTGAATTATAGATTTTTATACAAAACTAATTATAGGATTAATAAAAAATTACTTTATTTATTATTAATTGCTTTACTATCAACAATGATTATAGATAAAGCAACACGAGCACGTTTTTTTAACTCATATTATCCATTTGGTTTTTATTATTCAACCTATTCAAACTTCAAATTAGCACAGAAAGAATATGAAGACTCTCTTAATTTTAAATCAGAATGGCAAATCAAAAAAATAAACGATACTGGATATAATAACTTTGTTTTAGTTATAGGAGAAAGCCTAAGAAAAGATTACCTTAGTGCTTATGGTTATCCTATTAAAACTTCCCCATTTTTAAATAATATAAATGGTACATTTCTAGATGGTTTAATTGCACCTTCTTATACTACTGCCGCCTCATTATCCAGGATGTTAACGCTAAACAATAGTATTGAAAATATTGAGATTAGAATTAATTATAAAGAAAATATTATCGATTTAGCCAATATAGCTGGATTTGAAACTTTTTGGCTTTCTAATCAAGGTAGATATGGTAGTAGTATTAATTGGAGTCCTCCTGCATCGGTCATTGGTAAAAGAAGCAAATACACTTATTTCTTACAAACTCATGAAAGTAATTCTAATCGTATAAGAGATCACCGTTTATTAGAACCTTTTAAAAATGTATTAAATAATAATGGAAACAAAAAGAAATTTATTATTTTACATTTAATGGGCTCTCATTTACCCGCCTGTGACCGTGTTGATAATATTGAGTCTTTTTTTAAAGGACACCCTAATGGAATACAATATGAATGTTATCTGCAATCAGTCAATGAAACTGATAAATTATTAAAAAGTTTATATACAGAATTAAAACTAAAAGAAACTAAATCAGGTGAAAAGTTCACATTAATGTTTTTTTCTGATCATGGACAAGGCCAAGATAATGAACGATTACGTCATAATGGTCATGTTAAACAAGGTTATGAGGTTCCTTTTGTTATTATTAATAGCGATGATACTATGCATAAAATGATAAAAGCTCAGCATAGTGGTATCAATATGGTATCTATCTTAGCTAATTGGTTAGGTGTAGAAACATATAATATTCCTAATAAATATAACATTTTTTCAGAAGAATCTGATTCTAATATTACAGTTTTAGGTAATACTAGTAATTTATCTAAAATAGTAAAATTTAAAGATTTAAAGGACGATAAAGTTATTAACCCATTACAATAATTTTTATAAATTTAAATTGGATCTAAGAAAGGCCTTGATAAAAAGGCCTTTTAAAGAAATACAAATGATTATTTATTATTAATTCTACTCCCACTCAATAGTCGCTGGCGGTTTGCCGCTGATGTCATATACAACTCGTGATATGCCATTAACTTCGTTGATGATACGGTTTGATACTCTTCCTAAAAAGTCGTAAGGAAGATGCGCCCAATGGGCAGTCATAAAGTCGATGGTTTCTACGGCACGTAACGAGACAACCCAATCATAGCGACGGCCATCACCCATAACACCAACCGAGCGTACCGGTAGGAATACGGTAAATGCTTGACTAACTTTGTGGTATAGTTCAGCTTTGTAAAGTTCTTCGATAAAGATAGCATCCGCTTGCCTTAATAAATCACAGTACTCTTTTTTCACTTCACCTAATACACGTACGCCTAAACCTGGTCCAGGGAATGGATGACGATATAGCATATCGTATGGTAAACCAAGTTCTAAACCAACTTTACGTACTTCATCTTTGAATAATTCACGTAATGGTTCAACTAAGCCCATTTTCATATCTTCTGGTAAACCACCAACATTATGATGAGATTTGATGACATGTGCTTTACCTGTGTCAGCGGCAGCTGATTCAATAACATCGGGATAAATAGTCCCTTGAGCAAGCCATTTTACATCTTTAAGTTTTGCGGCTTCTTCATCAAAAACTGCAACAAACTCTCGGCCAATTATTTTACGTTTAGCTTCAGGATCTGCTTCACCTTTTAATGCTGCCATAAAACGATCTTCAGCATTAACCGCGATAATATTTAAACCAAATTTATCACCAAACATGTCCATTACTTGCTGTGCTTCATTTAAACGTAATAAACCATGATCCACAAAAACACAGGTTAACTGATCGCCGATTGCTTGATGTAATAATAGTGCAGTAACCGAAGAGTCAACACCACCAGATAGGCCTAACAATACTTTATCTTGGCCAACTTTCTCTTTAATACGTGCCACTGCATCAGTAATAATTGAAGAAGGTGTCCACAATTTTTCACAATGACAAATATCGATAACAAAGCGTTGTAATAATTCAAATCCTTTAACGGTATGAGTAACTTCAGGATGAAACTGTACACCATAAAATTGTTTTTCATCATTTGCCATGATTGCAAATGGACAGGTTTCTGTTTGACCGATTAAATTAAATGTGTCTGGTAATGAGGTTACTTTATCACCATGGCTCATCCAAACATCAAGCTGATTAATACCTTGATCATTAATGCTATCTAAAATCCCGTCTGTTAATTTTGATTTTGCAACAATATCTACTTTAGCATAACCAAATTCACGTTGATTAGATGCAGTAACGACTCCGCCCTTACCTAACTGGATCGCCATTGTTTGCATACCATAGCAAATACCTAATACCGGCACTCCTGCATTAAATACATATTCAGGTGCACGAGGGCTATTTTGCTCGGTAGTACTTTCGGGACCACCCGATAAAATGATACCTTTAGGATTAAATTGTTTAATTTTTTCTTCCGAAACATCCCATGGCCAAAGTTCACAATAAACACCAATTTCACGAACTCGTCGAGCAATTAATTGAGTTACTTGTGAGCCAAAATCCAAAATTAATATACGCTGCTGGTGGATGTCTTTATTCATCAATCTTAATTCCTAAAATATGGGCTAATATAAAAATTGGTGGCTATTGTATCATCTAATTATTAAGCTTAAATAGCGTATAAACATTTTTTTTGTATATTCATACTATGACATAAAGATTTATAATCTTATTTTGTACATGAATATCTTGATCAAGATAAGAAAATAGCCGTTTGCAAAGTGAGGTATAAATTATTTAGCGTATTAAGAAAATTCATTGCGTTTTAACTTCAATAAAGGTCATTAAAAATCGAACTATATCGCAAAACTCATTTTTGTTACTTTGAAATTCTTTATTACTAATGCAAAAATAACTCGAATTTATCTGTAGATAATGATTTAAACAGATAGCAAATTAAAATTTATATAATTTATATCATATAAACTCTAAAGAGCTAAAAAACAGCCCCAAAAGTACTTTGTCATTTATTGAATTGCAATCAAAAAACAATATTTAAAAATAAGAGGATTGGTAAGAGAGATAAAAATGAGAGGTTATTAATAACCTCTCATAAATTGCAGTATAAATACTAACTATTTAGCAGCATTTTGTTCTTGTGCTGATTGAATAGCTGTTAATGCGATAGTATAAACAATATCATCGACTAATGCACCACGTGATAAGTCGTTCACAGGTTTACGCATACCTTGTAACATAGGACCAATTGAGACAAGATCCGCTGAACGTTGTACCGCTTTGTAAGTAGTGTTACCAGTATTTAAATCAGGGAAGATAAATACTGTTGCTTTACCAGCTACTTGTGAATTTGGTGCTTTAGATTTTGCCACATCAGGCATAACAGCAGCATCATATTGTAATGGACCATCAATCATTAGATCAGGGCGTTTTTCTTGTGCTATACGTGTTGCTTCTTTTACTTTCTCAACATCGGCACCTTGACCAGAACTACCGGTTGAGTAAGAGATCATTGCAACGCGTGGTTCAATACCAAAGGCAATTGCAGTATCAGCAGATTGGATAGCAATTTCCGCAAGCTCTTGCGCATTTGGATCTGGATTGATTGCACAGTCACCATAAATATAAACTTGATCAGGCATTAACATAAAGAATACTGATGAAACAAGTGAGCTTCCTGGTGCTGTTTTGATTAATTGTAACGGTGGACGAATTGTATTAGCCGTAGTGTGTACCGCACCTGAAACTAAACCATCAACTTCATTTGCTTCAAGCATCATTGTACCAAGTACTACATTATCCGCTAATTGCTCACGAGCAATGACTTCTGTCATACCTTTGTTTTTACGCAATTCGACTAAACGTGGTACATATTTTTCACGAATACTATCTGGATCAACAATTTCAACACCAGCGCCTAATGTAACACCTTGCGATGCAGCCACTTTACGAACTTCATCTGGATTACCAATCAGCACACATTTTGCAATGTTACGCTCGGCACAAATTGCAGCAGCTTTGATGGTTCTTGGTTCGTCACCTTCTGGTAATACCACCACTTTTTTCGCATTACGAGCAAGTTCAGTTAATTGATAGCGGAATGCTGGTGGAGATAAACGTCGAGCAGAATTTACAACTTCATTTAATGATTTAATCCAATTTGCATCAATATGGTCAGCAACAAAGTTTTGAGTATTATCCATACGCTCTTTGTCATCTACAGGGATTTCTAGATTAAATTGTTGTAAGTTAATTGAAGTTTGGAATGTATTTGTTTTAACCGTAAATACCGGTAAACCAGTATCAAATGCTGGTTGACATAATTTATACACTTTTTCATCAATATCGTAACCACCAGTTAGTAATACCCCACCAATGGCAACACCATTCATCGCGGCTAAACTAATAGTAACCAATACATCAGCACGATCTGCTGAAGTCACTAAAAGCGCATTAGGTTGCAGGTGATTGATGATATTTTGAACACTTCGAGAACAGAAAGAGATATGTTTAATTCGACGATTTTTAATTGCACCTTCATTAATAATTTTTGCGTCAAAATGTTTAGCAATATCAATTGCTCGACAAGCACTCAAATCAATATTCCAAGGAATACAGCCAAGGACTGGTAACGGGCTATGCTCACTTAACTCTTTAATAGTGATTTTTTTATTATCAAATTTTGGCGTATGATAAATTTCAGCTACATCAGGACGAGCAAGGTTTTGCTCTTCAACTGGAGCATTGACTTTATTAACAATGACACCAATAATCTTATCATTTTTAATGCCACCAAAATTAGAACGGGCAATTTCAATACGGTCTTTTAATTGCTCTGGGTTATCTTTACCCATATTTACAACAAAAATAATTTCAGCGCCAAGTGTTTTAGCAATGTTATTATTTAATTCATTAGCAAATGGATAATCAGTTGTTGGTACAATGCCTTCAACTAAAACAACATCAGCACCTTTGGTATTTTCAGCATACAGAGCGACAATTTCTTCCATTAATACATCTTGTTGATTTAAACCTAATAGGTTCTCAACATGACTCATTTTTAATGGTTTTAAAGTAGGAATGGATGTGTTTGAGCTAACTAAAGTAGTTGTATTGTCAGGGGCATCGCCGCCTGCTCTTGGTTGCGCAACAGGTTTAAATACATTTAAATTAATACCTTGACGCTCCATTGCTCGAATAACACCTAGACTTACACCTGTTAAACCAACATTAGTACCTGTTGGAATCAGCATAATGGTACGAGACATAATTTGTTTCCTCTTAATTCTTTATTAAATCCAAAAAACAAACCGCCTTATAGGCGGTTTTAAAAGCTTTTAAGCTGTTAAACGTGCAGCATCTTGAGCAATGACAAGTTCTTCATTGGTTGGAATTACCATCGCGATTGCTGAACCATCTTTAGTAATGGTACCGCCTTTACCAAAACGAGCCGCTAAGTTGCGTTCTTGATCAAGTTCAAAACCAAGTAAGCTTAATTTTTGTAAAGCCATACGACGAACTTCCTCTGCATTTTCACCGATACCACCAGTAAACACGATTGCATCAAGACGACCGTCTAATAACATTGCATAACCACCAATGTATTTTACTAAACGATGAACAAAAACATCTAAGGCATTTTTTGCATTTTCATCTTTTTCGTAATTTTCGGTTACATAACGACAGTCACTGCTAACACCCGTTAAACCTAGTAAACCAGATTTTTTGTTTAATAAATTGTTAATGTCAGCAACAGACATTTTTAAGTTGTCATGTAAGAAGAACATAATAGCAGGATCAATATCACCACTACGAGTACCCATAACTAAACCTTCAAGTGGCGTTAATCCCATTGAAGTTTCAACACATTTACCATTTTTAACTGCAGTAATAGAAGCACCATTACCTAAGTGACAAGTGATCACGTTAGTTTCTTCAACTGGTTTATTTAATAATTTAGCTGCTTCACGGCTAACATAATAATGGCTTGTACCATGAGCACCATAACGACGAATACCATGTTTAGTATATAATTCATTAGGGATTGCATATAAATATGCTTCTTTAGGCATTGTAGTATGGAATGCAGTATCAAATACTGCGACGTTTTTATCTTTTAAATGAGGAAAAGCAACATAAGCTTCACGAATACCAATTAAATGAGCTGGATTATGTAAAGGTGCGAAAGCCGCTGCTTCTTCAATTCCTTTTAATACTGAATCATCAATTACAACTGATTGGGTATATTTCTCACCGCCATGAACAATACGGTGTCCAATTGATTTAATACTATCCAATAATTCTGGTTTTTGTGGAAAAATACTGTTAACAATAAAACGGATTGCTTCGCTATGCGCTGCACCAGCACCTAAAGAAGCTTCTTTCTTTTCACCATCTAATTTCCATTTAATACGAGCATCAGGAAGGTGAAAACATTCAGCTAAGCCAGATAAAAATTCATCACCATTTTCAGGGTTTATGATTGCAAATTTTAAAGATGAACTTCCACAATTCAGAACAAGAGCGTTATTACTTGATGACATAGTAATTCCTATAAATTGAATAAAAAGATATATACCAATCAAAATTGGTAACTCTACACATGATTAAATAATCAATGTGATATACAAGGCGACTTCTGATATCTTGGTTTTTAAGATAAAATAAAGAGAGCCCCCAATTTGAATGACACTATTTTAAGACATTAAAATGTGAATGTCGAGGAATCCAAATCAGATGAATTTAGTTAAAAAATTTAAGGCAGGTCAAACATATATGGATCTTTGCCCCAAAGATAAGGCGCTTTCATATTCATTTCCGGAATTAAAAATTATTAACCACATAAAAACCGCAAAAAAAATATTACCACCAATCATTATTGGCTTAATTGTTTGGCAATATTATCTACCGGCACAATTAGCGGTAACTATTGTTACCATTCTATTTGCCTTGAGCTTACCTATTCAAGGAATATTATGGTTAGGCTATCGTTCTCAATCACCACTACCACTATATTTGGTTGATAGTTATAACCGAATTAAATCACAACTAATCGAAAAAAAAATAATCAGTCCAAACCGAAATCCTAATGAAAAATTAACGTTTGAAGCACTAATGAAGTTGATGAATCTATCTAAAATTCATCTAGGCAACTATTTTGGACAAGATGATGATACATCTAACCAACCATGAAGATATATCTATGCAGAATTTTTTGGAAAAATTAAAAGAACAGATCAATCAACTTGAGCAACAGATCAACCTATCTGATCAACCCGCTTATCAGGAACACTATTTTGATGAACATCTGTTTAATAGCAGTAAGATTGAGGTCGATTTTCAATTTTATATCGATAAGATAAAGCTTACTTATCATTCTCTCTGTGATGCAGCTTTAACCGAAAAAATGAGTCAAATTGAATTCTTATCGGAAAAACTTATTGACCAAATTACTGCACTAAGTCGTGAGCTTGCTACTGTACATTTACGCAAGCAACCAACAAGTTATGTAATTCAAGAAACCGTTGCAGAAAAACATTCCAGACATTTAGATTATCTGCGACGATTGCAAGAGATGAAATATGAATTAGAACTATCGCCTGAGGCTATTGATTATACAAAAATAGCAGCATTAGATAATCGGATATATCGTTGTGGACAAGCAATAAAAAAGATTGAGTTAGATATGGAAAATGAGGTCTTCGATTAAAGTCGAATTATTTTATCAATGCAAATTTGAGATATTAACTGTGACCATTACTGCATGTTGGTGGCATATTGATTATTTATCTAAATCATGCTCGTTTATAACCGATATAACAATATATACAAACCAAATATACAAACTAAAACTTTTTAAATTAAAATTAGGAATACATCATTTTGGTAAAAAATTAAACATGATAGCTATTATTTTACTATTTTAATAAAAATAAAAATCTATTTATTAAACAAATAATTTCCTAACAGATAAAATAACCGCTATTAATTGATAATTTAAAGAAAAGTGAGTAGATATTATTAAATACCCCCCTCATAGCTAGTTATCGTAAATGATTACGAATCAAATAGATAAAAAGATGTTATTTCCTCAAATTAACTAAATGATAAAATAAGAAAAATCCTTCATATTTACTAAGTTAATTTTATACTTTAAGTACACTAATAAATAATTCGTGTAGCTTACGACTAAATTCCGAATTTTCCAATTCCTCTGGTAGAACTAGAACATAGTAGTATAAGTCTTTAAGATGTAGATTAATATTGTAAGGTTCGAAATTCGTTTCCCTTTCAAATTCAATCAAAGTTGCAACCGCGTTCAATGAAACTTTTTTAGCTTCTATCGTTACACAGCCTTCACCTTGCATATCAATGTTATAACCATTCTCATAGTGATATTCAAGCATTTCATTATTCTTATAACTAAATAACCACTCGTCTCCCATCCAAGGGTTATAATAACTTTTGTAGTTAATAGCTATCATTTTTTTTCTCCATTCGGAGAAAACAACATTTATAGGTTTAGTTGAATAAAAAGAGTTCCAAGAACCAGTCCACTCAATAAATAACCCCAAAAATATTTCTTTTATTCAAAATATGTGAGTAAACATTATAAATCAGAAGATAAAAACACCCAAATTAATGTACAAACATCAAAGAAATAGTATCGATTTTTTATAGATATATCTCTAAGAGTTTTTTATCAAATAATTTGTTGCCTAATATTCTTTTTCTTTTACTAAATATCAACTCCATCTCTTTATCTGTTAAAAACCTATTATGTTTTTTGCTTAGGTATAAAATTGTCAAAAAAGGATAAGCATAATAGTTTGGGAATAATATGATATCTTTTATCGTTTCAGGCTTTAACTCAATAAGATTGATAGCTCTTGGCAAATAAATATCTCTCACCTTAGTAAAAATCCATTCACAAGTTTTTTTTCTTTCTTCTTCATTTCTGGGTAAATCTACAGTACCACCCAAATTAGGAGCGAATGATTTAAAACCAATCTCCATTGAAGTATTCATTGCATAAACGACACCTTCGGGGTTATTTGATCTATATGGTGGATTTATTTTATTAAAAAAAACAATTAATTCTGGAGAATCAACACTTGTACTGAGACAGTACCCCTGAGCATTATTTAAAAATCTGAAACCTATACGGCCACTTGCTTGATTAATTTTTGTTTTTTTTATAGATATTTCCGTTTTTAAACATTTGATATTTGGGCTATATATGATGTTTTCCTTTAAATAATTATACAATTCAAATTCAAACAATTTTCTTAATTCAGCTGTCACCGACATTTTTGCTCCTTAAAACATCATACATGAATACTTATATTATAGTAGCTAACTCATATATCTTTATCTCACATAATATATTGATTTTTTAGCCACCTATCTTTATTAATCTCATTAACAATAATTTTATAACTATCCTGTTTTATAAATTAAAAATTTTATCTGTTTAATTTATACGTTATTAATCTTCTAAAATACTTAAAGCCATTTCAGTAGCGCCCTTAATATCAATATCATTCGATTTTAGTGATATATTAAGGCCTTTCCTTAATCTTTCGTCGCGAAAAGCAGCTGCTACTTGAGTAGTCCAGTACCTAACACTATCAGCAATAGTTTCATCTTCCAAAACTTTTTTTATTTCATTTTGTCATTATTTTCTTCACGTAGATATAAGAACTCTTCCACTCGTTGATAAACTTCCCATCCATCTTCTTTTCCATGAGGGCGTAAAAAAGTTGAATGGCATCATGGTCGAGGGTGTTAATAAAAAATTTTCTGACATCATCAAGTTTCTCGATTAAATCCTGTGTTAACAGATCATCTGAAGGCATTGGTTGATGCTATGAAAGAAATTCAAATGTTTATAAAATCTATTTTTCGTACTTCTTGCTTCATCCTCCAATCAAACATACAGTAAGGAATAAACATAAATGATTATCAATACGATGATTTAATTGAATTAGAATCTAGATGGAAATAATTAAATAGTCATTATAATGACTAAGGTGAGTAGCTAAGTATGATCCAATTATAAAATAATTTTTTGAGTTATTTCCCTAATTTGCGAATAATATGCTGATACATCTCTGGCTTTGAAATCTTTACCGTAATTACTAATTGTAAAGAAATCATGTTCAACAAAATGAGTAAATAATAAAAAAAGTGTATGTTCGAAAATAACGAATAGACCTTTAATCACATCATTATAGTTATCAGTTTTACCAAATTCACCATACGCTTTTGCCAAACTATCACAAATATTTAACAATATTGAAAATTTTTCTTTATCAAAATAAGAATTTTCATGCAGTTGATATAAAAATGTCTGACTATCTTTCGCTTGAAATTCATTCAAAATATATTTCTCAAGCTTTATCCGTGTATCCATATTGCTTTTCTTACCGATATTAAATGATAAAAATTAATTTTATTTTCCGGCATTTAAATTATTTAAATTAATAATACATAATATTTATAAATAAATGCATCATATATTTTTTCACATTTCAAATCGTTTATTATATTCATTTGAATATTCAGTATCGACTATGAGTTTGCAGTAGCATTTATATAATTTAAATACCTATGAATTAGTAATAACATATCCTTAAGAGCTAAACAAACAATATATAAATTTACAACACGCTTATTATCAATAATATACCGTCGCCAATTTGTCGGTATTTGACATGGAAAATGGCTGTTCTGTAAATAGAATCATTTGATAGCTTTGATTATTATACACTTCAATGTGTTGCAAAGTTCATAGTTGATAATTTGATTATGGTTGCTTGCAATGCGGTCAAATAAGGTTAGTGACAATATTAAATTTACCTGATTAAAATCACATTTTAATAAAATATAAATTTCAGTTAACTTTTTATTTAATATAGGTTTGAATACGAGCGTGGTTCAATATTGCGCTTGCCGAGTTTGTCTACCTTTTCTAAAATTAGATCATAACAATAGAAAATATCATCGTTTTGTTTTAAATGTACTCCTTCTAAACAAACCCTATATATCCCTTTAGGAATATTAGAATTATGCCAACCAGTATATTTTTCCCATTGCCAAAAAACTGCCATATCGGCAATATATAAACTACCTGTTACATTAAGAAAAAAATATTTATCACTGAATATAACATTTCGATTGTCATTACTAGGAATTTCATTTAAAAATAATCTAACTATATACCCACCATCATCAATACCCATGATAGGTAACGCAATACCCAGATCTAAAACAGAATCTCCTTTATCTGTAGTTGTAAATTGTTGAAGTATATTTTCTCCATCATTTATTTTTCCATCAAAAGGACCCAGTATCCCAGGATAATCAAAAATAATTATGCCATTAAAATCAACATCAACATCTATAGTTTTAATCACATTTACTTACTTCCTGCTTTTCTATTATTTTTGCTATTTGTTCATTTTACTTGGTGCATTATAAATTTATAAAATCACACTAATAGATTTTATACACAAATTACTCATATTGTTCTAATTCGTTTTCTATTAGCGCTTTTAATTGCAAAGGAGAAATGATAATACTCTCTTTTTCCTTTACAGGAAAAACGACTATATCAATTTTATCTTTTGCTAATCCATTTATCCATTTGTCTAAAAAATAATATAAATCCATTTTTTTAGCAAAATAGTCATATTTATGAGTTATATTGTATTCATTAACAAATTCTTTTTCAGGCCAAAAAGGTGTTATTCTTCTACCATTTTCATCAGATAATAGTAACCAGCCATTATCTCCATAACTGCTCCAAATTAATTCAAAATCTGCTACTTTTCTAATTAAGTATTCAAGTCTTTTATGCGAATCGAGTGATTGTACATTTAATAATTTTAGATTATTCATATTCTCTGCCCTAATAGAAATTCAGCCACCTCTGATTTTGTTGGATCAAGATGCATTCTTGTTTTTAGTACTGTTTGTCTCGCAATGAGTATGGACATACTATTAACATTTTACCCATCTTATATAATTCTTTAGATATGAACATTTAATTTGACCGGCGCTGATAAATGAAATCAAAGTAAAAAGTTTTACTTGTGTCAAAAAAAGCCTGAATAATGAAATTCAAGCTTATAAGGCAGATTATTACAAAATTTATTACTATCTTTATATTGATATCAAAATTTAAATATTCCTATATACTTAAGACCATTATAATTTTCTTTATAAGGTTTTTTAAGTACCGCTTCACTTGCTTTATACCAAACTAAAGCATTTGCTTTGGTTATG
>NZ_NASN01000054.1:0-16020 GCF_002142015.1 Gilliamella sp. A7 | reverse complement strand
CAAGAAAGTTTTATTATCTTTGAGTTTATTATCTTATTTAGCACAAATACAATTATCAGCTTATTTGTAGATTGGTAAAAGCGGTAGTATTTTCTATTAAGCTTATAGCAAACATTGTTAGATAAATTGCAAGGTAACTATCAATAAAGAAACTGATTAACTATTTTGCTATCTTCCTGTTATTCGTTACAGTAAAACTTATGATTCCTTGAGGAAGAGGTTAAAAAACCCCTTTCCTCAAATTTTTTGGCTTAAAAATGCTTTTAAAACATTTTATCCGTTATAAATTCAGACAACTAACAGCTTGATTAAACATTAACACAGCAACAATAAAGCATTAAATAGAAGATGAATATCCATAATTACCATTTAGCTGTCATCAATACTCTTACTCATCAATAAAAAATTACCATTAACCCCAAAAAATAGCAAAAAGTAAATTGCCGTGCTAAATAGATATAACAGACAATTTTTTCAGATTTTATAAAAAATTTTGCATCTAAAATGATTAAACAAAATCTTGATTATTTATTTGTTTCTAACCAACCGATTTGGCCTTGATTTTTACTTAAAATAAGAATAATCACTCCTATAATTAACCAAATACCACCAATAATTTTTGCATAATTATCAATATGTAACAACACAGGTAACAATACGACAATGCCAATAATAGGGATTAAAATATCAAATAAATTAGCTCGCCAACCATTCGAACGTTTTTTAAATTTAAAATAACCTATTACTGATACATGTAACATAATAAATGCACATAAAGCACCAACATCGACAAATGAAACTAACATTGGTAATCCCTTAGCATGATTGGCAGCAATAAATACCAACAATAGATTAAACAATGCAGAAAATAAAATTGCTCTCGAAGGCACACCACTTTTCTTACCAATCTTAGCAAAAAAAGCAGGTAATCTTTTATCTCGCCCCATACTAAATAATAGACGACTTGCCGCAGCTTGACCGACCATAGCGGCAAACGATGCCCCGACAGCTTTCATTAAACTAAGAGACCATCCTAACCATAAATTAATTTCATTATTAACTATATTATAATAAGCTTTGCCTTGTAGCTCAGGATGGTTACGTAAATATTCGCTATCATAAGGATTAAGTAAAGCTCCAATATAAATTTGTATTACAAATAAACAACCAGCAAGAATTAAACAGCTAATAATAGCTTTACTTACTAAGTTTCGCTCACCACTGTGTTCTTCTGAAAAAGTTGCTATAGCATCGAACCCTAAATAAGAAAGCACAGCAATAGAGACCGCATTAAAAAGGCTACTCCAATTAAATAACTCACCACCAATAAACGGAGTAAGCCAATCTTGTTTAGTTCCATGCGTGGTAATAATCCAAATACCAACTAAAAGCACAGCAAACAGGACTGCAATCTCAACGACTAAGATAACTAATGTGATTCTAGCCGATTTTTTAACACCAATTAAATTAAGCATGGTAGTGATAACTACTGCAAAACAGGTCCATATCCAAACAGGAACTTCTGGAATTAAGGCATTTAATGAAATACCACTAAACAAATAGGCAACAGCAGGAATAAACAGATAGTCTAGTAGAAGTAACCAGCCAACGAGAAATCCAGCATTAGGATGAATACCAATAGAACAATAAGCATATACAGCGCCTGCATGGGGCAAAGCATTTGACATTCTTGCATAAGAAAATGCCGTAAACGCCATCACAAAAGTCGCAACAATATAAACTAGTGCAACGGCGCCATCGCTTATAACATCTAAAACTCCAAATAGCCCTACTGGAGCTGCGGGGCCAATAAAAAGCAATCCCAAAATAACTAAATCTCGAAACCGCATATTTTTACTTAATTGTTGCATAATCACTCTCGTTGTTTTCTTCCTGATAAAGGATGAAATCTTAAAGGATTAATGCAATTCAGACTAATATCAGCTGGTTATTTATTTATAACTATCAGTTATAAAAAAGTTATTAAACATGATCCCTTATTTCATAAGTGTAGGACATTTTGGCGGTCTTACCTAACATAATTGAAGCACTACAATATTTTTCAGATGCAAGTTTAATCGCCTTTTCAACTGCCTCGTTATCGATATTATTACCAGTAATTACAATATGAAAATTAATTGAGGTATACACTTTTGGCGAAGAGGTGGCTTGAGTTTTATCAATATCGATCCAAAGATCTCGAACATCCTTTTTATTATTTTTCAAAATAGCAATAATGTCGTAAGCCATACAACCTGCAGCACCATGTAACAAAAGCTCCATAGGTCTCGCACCACGGTTTCGACCACTATGTTCAATACCGCCATCCATTACTAAGGAGTGCCCACTTGCGGTTTCAGCTAAAAAACCAAACTCATCAATCCATTTCAAACGATCTTTCATTATTTTCCCCTTTCATCAAAAATTAACTAAACATATTTATTTATATTAATTGCTAAATAACATAAGTCTTTTCAAATGATATGTCATCTTTTGATTTATTTTTTCTGATATAAGTCATCAATAGATAACTATCCACTGGTATTTTTAGCTAGCCTCAGTACAATATTGCCATAGTACATAACTAATACTATTTTAAATAGACTTGCCAAAAAACTTATTATAACTATCAAATAATCAAATAATTAGTTTTATGAATGCACAACTTAAGGATAGAGTATGATTGTTGAATTTATTATCTTGCTTTGTATAGGCGCATTGGCTGGGTTACTTGCAGGTATGTTTGGTATTGGAGGTGGAGCGTTAATTGTACCAGCACTACTTATGGTACTCGATTATTTTGGTTATGGAGGGCAATGGATAAACCATATCGCAGTGGCTTCATCTCTAGCAACAATCATTGGTACTAGCTTATCATCAAGTTGGGTTCAGAATAAAAATAATAATATTGTCTGGTCGATCTTAAAAAAGATGGTATTAGGTTGCATTATTGGCACTATTGGCGGATCCTACATGACACCTTATATTCCCGGTATTTGGCTCAAATGGATTTTTATTGGTTTCCTCATCTATACAGGCAGTAAATTTATTCTAAAAACTGGAAAAGTTGCGAAAAAACAAAATAGCCAAGCGACATTATTACCTAACACAATCTATATCTTCATCGGCGGATTAATTGGTGTATTCGCCGCATTAGTTGGTGTAGGTGGTGGTGTGTTAGTGGTACCTTTTTTAAAGAAATGCGGCGTGGATATGCGAAAAGCGATCGGTACTTCTGCGGCATTTACCTTACCTGTAGCCTTAGGTGGAACTATTGGTTATATCATTGCTGGATGGAATATCCAAGAACTGCCAAAATACAGTTTAGGTTTCGTCTATTTACCCGCAGTATTATCAATTATGTTAGCTAGCATACCCATGGCAAAAGTCGGAGTTCAAATTGCTCAAAAATTATCAATAAATAAACTAATTAGATATTTTGGTATCTTCTTATTATTAATTTCAGTCAAACTAATCGTTTCTTAATTTACAATTAAAATCCCTGTTCTCAAAAATATTAACCGCTCTTATTTAGAGCGGTTAATATGACTTCTCTATTTATCCTAAACAAGAATAATTTTACGTGACTCTATTTTAGTTATTCAATCTCGATTCAAGAAACAACAACTAAGATGAAGTACACAGAGCATAAAAACTGTAGGGTTCGTAAAAGTCAATAGCTGGATTGTACATATAAACATCCCCTCCATACGGGTAAACAATAAACTGCTCACTTCCTGATTGATCTCTAGTCCAATACAAATAATAGTGACCTGTACCCGCACCAATGTAGTTGGTTAGGTATCCCCATTCAGTAAAAAATCCAGCATTTATTCGACGCTGGTAGTAATTACCAGTAGATGAAGGTATGGCTCCGATAGCACCCTGACAGTTATCACCACTCCATGGCCCTGAACAAACCGCATTAGTTAAATCCTTAACTTGAGGTACACTGTAACCAATACTGTTACACCATGATAATGCTAAACTATAATTAGAACTTTTATTACCTCGATTGATAAACCATTGCTTTAATTGAAAACCATATTTAAGAATTTCATTATCTAAACTATCTCTACCAACCAACTCGAATGTCTGAGGTAATGAAGGTCTATATATAATACCAGGAGAATCTGATTGCCATTGGGCTTCGTTAGCAACAGGACCAGTGAGTGTAACACGAACAGTTGTACCGGAGGAGTTTGGCGTCATGGTTGCGGTTATTCCATCGTGAGTAACCGGATCCCATCTCAATGGCCCTACACCACCAATATCTAAATCAAAATATAGATTACTAGCACCAGTTGTTGGGAAATTCAAACCATAAGATAATGGATCCCTAGACTGCACAATAAAACCTTTATTCGGATCCCACATTGAAGCCGGACCACGAAAGTCTATACCACTAATCTCAGTATCTGAACCATATCTCAATGTAGGTTTCGCAAAACAGACCTTTGGACGATCTTTAGGATTAATATAATAAGTCGCACTACCACCACTAAAATCACTACTATTAGGTACACCATACTGGGTAGATAATGTACCACCATCACTACTCAATACCACTTTATAAGGTGCATTACAAATATCTAATGCGGTATTACGCAGTACTTTTTGATTATTTTTATCAGTAATGGTAAGCGTTAAATTACCTGTAACTGCAATACCACTATTGCCTTGACCATCACCATCATCATCCCCCCAATAATTATAGGGCGCGCCAATAAGTGTATTTAATGCGATTGAATCTGCATTGGTTGGTACTAGCATATTCACATTAATTAATGTCTCATTTATATCCGGCAATACAATCGGATTGGTCGCTGAATTATTATTTGGCGAATAAGTCCTACCATCAGATAAGCTGATACCAAGTAAATTACTCATATCAGTAACGCGACTTTGACCATCATCAAAGGTTAAAAAAGGTGCATTACCATGAATAAAATTCGTTGTACTCGTCGTCAAAGCGTGGCTACTAAATGGAAGTGATAAAAAAAATAGTACTGAAACTAAATAGAGTGGACTCGATAAAAATAAACTTAATAATAAGGTTAGTTTTACAGGTTTGGTGTTTGGTGTTTGGTGTTAAAATTATAATGCATCGCGACAATCCTGTCAAGTAACTTAATGTTTAATTTGAACTTTCCTTGCTCAAATAGCGAAATAATAATCTATCTAATCACTTTTTGTAGTGAATGGAAAAAGTATAATTACTGGGAAAAACTATGCAACAATTTTTTTCCCTAAAAATTGTTAAGTTTTGTAAAAAACAATTGTTTCGATGCAGAATGAATCGATCTTAATTCTAAGCTATTAAGATAATCTTAAACCATTTTATCGTTCTAAGTTTGATTATTAAAAGAGTTTAAGTTTTACCTAGATTATTTTATTTTCGTAGAATTTTATTAATATAGCTAAACAGAAAAATAATCATTATAAGATTAATTATTTTTTTATTAAGTTCTAATAAACAAGTCTTTGATATTTTCTATCCTAAATGCCCTTGATTATCAGCACACGCAAAAACATAAGCCTTAAAACATTATTTTTAGCAGTAAAATATTGTGGGAATTGATAGTATTTTTGCCAGCAGCTTGAATAGTTATTTACTTTTATTTAACTAGTTTTCAGGTTGTAAAAACCCCTCTCCTCAAATTTTGAGTGGAGTTTACAGGAATTAATAAAAAAGGTCGCAAATTGCGACCTTTGGTTTAATCATTTAACGTTATTTTATCTGGCTCGTTTAACTGCTAATCCTAATTGCCATACCGCCATCGCATAATGTGTACTATGATTATAACGAGTAATGACATAAAAATTAGGTAAACCATACCAAAATTGATAAGTATCGCCCATATCTAAACGCAACAAGCTGACTTCTTTATTACCTTCTAAGGAGCTTTTCGGTTTTAATCCTGATTGAGCCAAATGCTCAATTGAATATTTAGTACTAAAACCTGTATCAAGAGAAAGCGCTTGTCCATCAGCAACTACAGCAACTTTTCTATTACGTTTCCAACCATGTGATTTGAAATAATTAGCCACACTACCAATCGCATCAACAGGATCCCATAAATCAATATGACCATCATGATTAAAGTCAACAGCATGATTTCTAAATGCTGATGGCATAAACTGACCATATCCCATAGCGCCGGCAAATGATCCACTTAAATCAAAGGGATCCACCCCTTCATCACGACACATAATTAAAAAGTCTTCCAATTCTTTAGCAAAATATTGTGATCGTCTTGGATAGTGAAATGCCAGTGTTGATAATGCATCAATTATTTTGGTTTTGCCCATTACTCGGCCCCAACCTGTCTCAACGCCAATAATACCGACAATGATTTCAGGTGGCACACCATACTCTTTATACGCTCGTTGTAAATCTTTGTCATATTTATTCCAAAATTCGACGCCATTTGGCAAATTATCTGGTGTAATGAATTTATTTTTATAACGAATCCAAGCGCCATTAGGTACATTCGAAGAACTTGATTGAGGTGCTTGCTTATCCATTAAACCAATTACCCAATCAAGTTTATTTGTCTGCTCTAAAACAGTACGAAGTTGTTGACGATTAAAACCATGTTTTTTTACCATCATAGTAATAAACTTTTCTTTATCTACCGTTAAAGGCACAATAGCTGCTTTCGGCTGTTCGTGCTGTTTCTCTAGATAAACACCACCTTTAACATCCGAATGGCCTCGATGCTTCTGCATAGGAGTTTTAGAAGATGCTCCATTAGAACAAGCAGCAAGCCATAAAATCATCATGAGACAAATAATGATACGTTGCATAAATCATCCATATTTAATTAATTAAAATACCGGCGATATATTAAATTATCAATTGTTATTTAACAATATTTTGACACTCTTTGCCTTCTGAAATTTGTGCAATATTATTTAATGTGGTATCGGAAATATTTAACAATGCTTCTTGGGTTAAAAATGCTTGATGACCAGTAAACAGCACGTTATGACATGATGATAAACGACGGAATACATCATCTAAAATAACATCGTTGGATTTATCTTCAAAAAATAGATCTCGCTCGTTTTCATAAACATCCATTCCTAACGCACCAATTTTAGTTTGTTTTAAAGCTTCAATTGCTGCTGTTGCATCTAATAAACCACCACGGCTAGTATTAATAATCATCACACCGTTTTTCATTTTGTTAAATGACTCTTTATTAAGCAAATGATAATTTTCTGGTGACATTGGACAATGTAAAGTAATCACATCTGATTTAGCATAAAGTTCATCTAACTGAACATACTGCGCACCTAACTCAACGACAATATCATTAGGATAAGGATCATAAGCTAAAATATTCATACCAAATCCTTTTAAAATACGAATAACAGCTTGGCCTATTTTACCTGTACCGATAACGCCAGCAGTACGATTATGCATGTTAAAACCCGTCAATCCTTCTAACGAGAAATTGGCATCACGTGTACGTTGATAAGCTTTATGTGTTCTACGATTTAATGTCATCATTAATGCAACAGCATGTTCGGCCACAGCTTCTGGCGAATAGGCTGGAACGCGAACTACAGTGATACCTAATTTCTTAGCTTCAGCTAGATCGACATTATCAAAACCAGCACAACGCAAAGCTAACATTTTAATCCCATAATGGGCTAATTTTTGTAATACTCTTTTATCCACTTCATCATTTACAAAAACACATACAGCATCATACCCTTCAGCAGTAACCACTGTTTTATGACTCAATTTATGCTCATAATATTCAATTTCAAATCCAAAATGTTTATTCGCAATTTCTAAATGTTCCTTGTCGTAATGTTTACTGCTAAAAACAGCAACTTTTACAGTTTTCTTCATAACGGCTACTCCCTTTAAGGTAAATTGATATATTATTTTAAATGATGATTGAACTACATTGTCACATGCTAATTTTGACAATATTGAATGCTGAATTTTGATTTAATTGGCTATTTTAGCTTTGAAAAACTGGACATCAACAAATCTATATTATAGTAAAACGTTTTATGATGCCTTTAGCAATTACTTTTTTTATTATTATGCTATGATAGCACCTCACTAAAAACTCACCAATAAGTTAAATAATGAATAATCCGCAAGATTCTATATTCAAAACTATTTTTAATACAAAAATGCTAATCTGCATTTTCACTGGTTTTGCATCCGGATTGCCCTTTTATTTATTAATTCAGCTATTACCTGCATGGCTGGCTAGCGAAGATATCAACATAAAAACCATTGGCATTTTCTCTTTAACCCAGATGCCATATATTTTCAAATTTGTCTGGGCGCCATTTATGGATAATATTTCTCTATTCAAACTTGGGCGACGTCGGGGTTGGATGTTTATATCACAACTAATTTTACTCTTTTCGATTGCGATTTTAGGTATTTTCTCACCAACGTTAGATATTTGGTTAATAGCAAATATCTGTTTTATTATCGCACTTTTTTCAGCAACTCAAGACATTGCCTTAGATGCTTTTAGGCGTGAATTATTACTCGATAATGAACTTGGATTAGGTAACAGTATCCATACTAATGCTTATCGCATTGCCGGTTTGGTGCCGGGCTCACTATCATTAATACTATCAAATTATTTACCTTGGAACAGTGTTTTTCTCATTACTGCATTATTTATGTTACCAGCAATTATTATGACACTACTGGTTAAAGAACCAATCAATCAAACTCCCAAGACTCATAGTTTAGATGAAATTATTATTAAACCTTTTAGTGAATTTATTACACGCCAAGGTGTTAAAAGTGCCGTATTGATTTTAGCTTTTATTTTTTTATATAAATTAGGGGACAGCATGGCAACCTCCTTAGCTACCCCATTTTACCTAAAAATGGGCTTCAGCCGTTTTGATGTGGGTTGGATTGCTAAAAATGCATCATTATGGCCAAGTGTATTGGGTGCTCTTGTTGGCGGTATCTTAATGATAAAAATAGGAATTAACCGCGCTTTATGGTGTTTTGGCTTTGTCCAAGTTATTTCTATTTTAGGTTTTGCTTGGTTATCGATCGAAGGACCTTTTGATGAAATTAATACACATCAAAAAGTTTTATTAGCATTAGTCATTGGATTTGAAGCATTAGGTGTTGGCCTTGGTTCAGCAGCATTTGTTGCCTTTATCGCTAAAACCACAAATCCATTATATACCGCAACACAGTTTGCGTTATTCACTAGTATTGCCTCTATTCCTAGAACACTTATTAATTCGACAACAGGAATTATGGTCGATTATTTAGGCTGGACAAGCTTTTTCGGTTTATGTACGATGTTAGCCATACCGGGTATGGTGTTATTATTAAAAGTTGCGCCATGGAATTTAAAATCTTAGGAGACATTATGGACAAACTATCTCTAGCTTTCGAGTTTAGACACGCTTGTAAACGGTTTGATGAATCAAAAAAAATTAATCATGAAGATCTTGAAGCAATTTTAGAGGCTGGTCGTTTATCACCTTCATCATTTGGGATGGAGCCTTGGCATTTTGTAGTTGTCGATAATGCAGATATTAAAACTGAATTACGTGCTGTTTGTTATAACCAAGAGCAAGTTACTAGTTGTTCACACTATGTTATTGTACTTTATCGGAAAGCCAGTAACTTTACTTCACAAAGTCATTATTTACGTCAAGCGGTAGCGAGAACGTTACCTGATCAAAATGATCAAACCTCCATTGATATTGCTTGCCAAGATTTTATTAATTTTACTAAATTTGGTTTAGCAAATGGTTTAACTGTAAATCATTGGTCTGAAATGCAAGATTATCTAGCTGCAGCAAATATGATGACAGCAGCGGCTTATCGAGGTATAGATTCTTGTGCTATTGGTGGATTTGAACATGATAAAGTCATACAGATTTTAGAAAAACATATTCCACAGTTTAGTGGTGAAACTTTTGGAGTTGGACTCTGTTTAGCATTTGGTTATCGAATTAATGAGCAACAACCACATATCCGCTGGTCACTTCAAGATGTAACCACCTATTTATCATAATCAATAATAAATCTCCTTCTGTCGCCAACCGGCGGCATGAAGGCCAATGTCTAAAAAATCAATTCATCAACATATACAATATTTCAACATTAACGATAGCGACGGCAAAATAAATTTAATACCAAATAAAATATTACCAATTTGCAGATCACTAATACTTCTTGTATGGAATTTATAGTTTTTAACCCACTTTATTTTGACTAACAGAGCTTCCACTGCTTGTGGTGAGGATGTGAACATAGTATTTGCTTTTAAATGAAACTGATTTAGTCTCATTATTTAATAAAAATAATCTTTAAGATTTAACTTAAAATTTAAAAAATAAAAATTAATTAAAAACTGAAAATATGAAGAATAAAAAATTATCCAATAGTAATTTAAACTATCACTGTCGCCTATCGCTATAATAACCAATTTTTTTGCACGATAAAGCTTGATAATGTTAGACTTATCAACTATAAATTGCGCTAAACATATTTAAATTAGCCAGAATATCAGAATAAAAAAGGATATAACATGAAAACCAAACATGCCCGCTTATTGATACTAGGGTCAGGACCTGCTGGCTACACAGCAGCTGTTTATGCTGCACGAGCAAACTTATCACCAGTATTAATTACTGGTACACAACAAGGTGGACAGCTTACTACAACCACCGAAATAGAAAACTGGCCTGCTGGCGATCCAGAACTTACTGGGCCAGAATTAATGATAAAAATGCAACAACAAGCGGAACGATTTAATACAGAAATCATTTTAGATCATATTGATCGTGTTGACTTTAGCCAAAAACCATTCAAACTTTTTGGCAGTGATACTGAATATAGTTGTGATGCATTAATCATAGCAACAGGCGCATCAGCACAATATCTTGGTTTACCATCGGAAGAGGCATTTAAAAGTAAAGGAGTGTCAGCTTGTGCTACTTGTGACGGTTTCTTCTATCGTAACCAAAAAGTTGCTGTTGTCGGTGGAGGCAATACAGCTGTTGAAGAAACTCTTTATTTAGCCAATATCGCTAGTGAAGTTCATTTGATCCATCGTCGTGATAGTTTTAGGGCTGAAAAAATATTAATGGACCGCTTAGCAGAAAAAGTGCAAGAAGGTAAAGTTATATTGCATACCCATCAAATTATTGATGAAATTCTAGGCGATAACATGGGCGTGACAGGTGTTAGAATTCGTAGTAGCCAAGATCCTAATATTACCGATGAAATTAATGTAATGGGCGTTTTTATTGCTATAGGTCACAAACCTAATACTGCTATTTTTGACGGCCAACTTGAACTAAATAATGGTTATATAAAAGTGCAATCAGGCACTCAAGGTAATGCAACTCAAACTAGCATTGAGGGTATTTTTGCTGCCGGTGATGTTATGGATCATATTTATCGACAAGCAATTACATCGGCTGGAACGGGATGTATGGCAGCGTTAGATGCTGAACATTATTTAGATAATTTAAAATAAAATCAGCTGAATAATATGTCTTTAGATAAACAACGCCAAACTTATTTACTCAACTGGTTAAAACAACACACCAAAATACACAAGTCAGATTTACGAGCTTCAATCGTAACTGGATTTATGTTAAGTATTTTAATGATTGTTCAAGCAGCTTTTTTGGCGATTATTTTACAAAGATTAATTATTGAACAACAATCTTTTTTGACAGTTATCCCTTACTTTTTATCTTTAATTATTATTTTACTAGCTCGAGGGTCGTTAATTTATCTTCGTGAAAAGATTAACTTTGCTTTAGGGCAAAAGATCCGTAAGCAGATTAGACAAAAATTAATCGATCAGTTTGAATTGTTTGGTCCGGCTTATTTAAATCAAAGCACTACCGGAGCATGGAGTACGTTAGTTATTGAGCAAGTCGATAATTTACACGACTTTTTTGCCCGTTATTTACCGCAAATGCGCTTAGCCAGCATGGTACCTATATTAATTTGTATTGCTATCTTCCCTTTTAACTGGGCGGCGGCGGTTATTTTGCTTTTCACCGCCCCACTGATCCCTATTTTTATGATTTTAGTGGGAATGGGAGCTGCCGATATTAATCGACGCCATTTTAAAGCATTAGCTTATTTAAGTGGCCACTTCTTAGATCGATTAAAAGGACTTAGCACCATTCGCTTATTTAATCAAGGTGAACAACAAACGAAAGAAATCGCTCGAGCATCTGAAGATTTCCGTGTTAAAACCATGCAAGTATTAAAGATGGCCTTTTTATCCTCTGCTGTGTTAGAGTTTTTTACCTCAATTTCAATTGCTATTGTGGCAGTCTATTTTGGTTTTTCTTATTTAGGCGAATTTGATTTTGGCGCCTATAATGGAACGGTTACTTTATTTGCTGGTTTTTTTGCACTAATTTTAGCACCTGAGTATTTTCAACCCTTACGAGATCTCGGAGTCTATTATCATGCTAAAGCCGAAGCTATTGCTGCTGCTGATAATATCGAAACTTTTTTAAATAAAAATTTACCACAACAAGTTGATAACGCTCAGCCAAAAACTAACTTGAATCAATTGCAAGCAAACAATTATCTAGATATTGGGGTTTTAAAAACAATTGAAGCCAAAGATCTGATCGTACTATCCAATGAAGCTTTGCCGATTGTTGGGCCACTTAGCTTTTCATTACATGCGCCCTTTAAATTAGCCTTAATTGGCACTAGTGGTGAAGGAAAAAGCTCGCTCATGCAAGTATTACTTGGATTTTTGCCTTATCAAGGTTCACTCAAAATTAATGGTATTGAATTTAATCATTTAAATTTAAAGCGTTGGCAACAACAAATAAGTTGGATTGGTCAAAATCCTTATCTCATTAACGGTTCGATTCGTGAAAATATTCTACTTGGTAAACCCACAGCAACCACTCATGAACTTGATGAAGTGATAGCTAAAGCACAATTATCTGATGTTATCGCTAAACTGCCTGAAGGAGTGGAGACACAGGTCGGTGAAGATGCGGTACGATTATCAGTAGGACAAGCCCAACGTGTAGCGCTCGCCAGAGCAATGCTAAAACCTTGCCAATTACTAATCCTAGATGAACCAACCGCAAGTTTAGATAAACAGACAGTAGCATTGTTAGCACCATATGATATTGCCACTAACAGTATTACCATAACTCATCAACATGATGATATGCATGATTTTGAGCTAGTTTGGAAACTTTCAAAGGGACAAATTAATGCCATTAAGGAGAGTTCATGCTAACGCTATTACGCCCTTATATTGCTCTTTATAAACACTACTTTTGGCAAATCGTTATTGGACTTAGTTTATCTATTCTTACGCTATTTGCCAGTGTCTTTTTACTCTCATTATCGGGATGGTTTTTAGCCTCTACAGCCGTTGTTGGTGTTGCCGGTTTATATACCTTTAATTACATGTTACCTGCAGCTGGTGTACGAGTAGCAGCAATTACCCGAACAGCATCACGCTATGTTGAGCGCTTAGTTGATCACAACACTACTTTTAAAATTTTAGCTTATTTAAGAACGTTAGCATTTAGAAAGATTTTACCACTCAGTGCTAACCAATTAGCTCAATATCAAAAAGCTGATTTACTTAACCGTTTTATTGTCGATATTGATGCACTTGATCATCTCTACTTAAAACTATTTTCACCAATTGTTACCGCATTAATCATGATTTTGTTGCTGTTTGTCGGGCTAAGTTATATCAATTTACCCATTGCCTTAATCATTACTATCGTGTTAACAATTACCTTACTTGCCATACCTGTCATTTTTTATCATGCAGGCAAACAGTTAGGAGAAACATTAGCTAAACAACAAAGTGAATATAGGGCGTTATTAATTAATTATTTACAAGGTCAAGCTGAACTAACGTTATTTAATGCGCAACATCGTTATCGTACAAAACTAGATAAACTCGAATCAGACTGGCTTTTTCATCAACAACGCCAATCAACATTAATGGCACTATCAAGTGCGCTCGTCGTATTGATTGCTGGTTTTTTAACTTTATTGGTACTGTGGTTGATCACTCAATACACATTATCACCTTTAGTTGCCTTATTTGTTTTTGTTTGCTTGGCTAGTAGTGAAATTTTAGCGCCCATACCAGGAGCATTTATCTTTTTAGGGCAGGTATTAACATCCGCAAAACGCACAACAACCTTATTTAACCAAACACCTGATATCAAATTTATTGAACAAGGCAAAACTATCGATTTATCTATTGCTAAACTACAATTCGATGACATTAGTTTTAGTTATCCTAATCAACCTTTTGCTATTTTAAATCACTTTTCATTAACCATTAATTCCGGTCAGCATGTTGGTTTAATAGGTAAAACTGGCTGTGGCAAATCAACACTGCTTAATTTAGTTACTCGCACATGGGAAGCAAATTCTGGAAAAATTTTGATCAATGATATTCCAGTTGATCAACTTGATGAAGCTACACTCCGCCAAACCATTGCGGTTGTACCTCAGGTTATTACTATTTTTAGTGATACACTTAAACAGAATTTGCTAATTGGTAACCGACAGGCATCTGACCAACAGTTGATCGATGTATTACATCAAGTTGAACTATCAAAATTGTTAGCAACTGATCAAGGTTTGAATTTACCATTAGGACAAGGTGGGCGCGCTCTATCTGGCGGCGAAATTCGCCGTATCGGCATTGCTCGAGCATTATTACATAACTCACCACTAATCCTAATGGATGAACCAACTGAAAGCCTTGACCAACAAACCGAACAGCAGATCATCGAGCTGATTAAACAAATCTGTAAAAATAAAACATTACTAATGGTCACCCATAGATTAACCGATAATCCGTTGTTTGACAGAGTTGTTGAGTTTTGAGTTTTGATATTTTGCCCATTTATCAAGCCTTTTAAACTCAAAACTTCAGCTACTCAAAATTTATAGGATTAAAAAAGTTCATTCCTCAAAAAATAGATATGACTATACGGTTAATTCCATATCAGATACTTTAGTTATTAAAAAAACGCGTATTTATCATTAACTAATATACATAATTCGTTTTGTTTATCATGCAATTACCTAAACATAATTAGATTAATCTTAGCGACAAATAACATCAAGTTCCTTCAAATTTTCATGATATACCGAAGGCAATAAACGTCCTTCACTCGAAATATAGGTTGGAGATAATCCAAATGAGCTATGGGAAATTTGGTCTGCAACCCATATCCCATTTTCTCCCCACATCATGTTATAATTCTTTAATATCCCCCATTCTCCCATAAAATTACCTACTGAACGGATAAAGTCCCAGCTATTATTACTATTTGATATCCTGATTTCATTTGAACTATACAAATATTCTCGACGAAATCCTTCATCTATGACCTCTTTTACTGTCAACGGATCTCTATCACAAGTCAGACCATGACAAAAACCTGAAGGTCTTCCTGTACAAAAACTTAATACTGGAAATTCCGTACGAGCGGTAAATTGTTGAAATGGTGTAGAGCCAGAACTGAATATTACTCGTGAACGAGACATTGATGGCCATTTACTTGGTACCGGTATCGTAAAATTATCCATCCAAATCCAATCTCGACCATTAAAGTACTCCATGGTTATTACCGGCGTACCATTTTCAATAAATTGCCATTTTTCTTGTGAAGCATAATTGACCGTGCAATTTGCACCATAACCATTGATGGTCGATAACCATATTTTGCCGGCTCCATTATGTGAATAACAACGGTAAGAAAGTTGATTCGCTCCCGGTCCAATTGCCGTAAATGCCGCATTTTGAAAACCAGTGGTCGGAAAGCCACTCCAACGTGAAAAACCCCAAAAGTTATGAAATACATTTCCGTCATAGCCACCATAATTACCCATATCATTTGGTCTTAAGTAACAGATACTCTGATTATGGGGAATAACGGTATATTCCACCCAATTATTACCATAATAACGATTATTCGGTGCACCATAAGGAGTGTTAGCTTGGATATCCCACA
>NZ_NASN01000053.1:0-17238 GCF_002142015.1 Gilliamella sp. A7 | reverse complement strand
CCTCTAGATTATCTGAGGTGAGATTATGAAAAAATTCATAACATCGTTTTTAACAATTATATTTATTATTTTTACAAGTTCTTTTCAACTTGTAAATGCTGATGATAAAAAGCCTATCAAATTTGCTTTTATAACTTCAACTTTAAACAATTCATTTTTTACTGCAATATCCGATACATTTTCTGAAATTGCCAAACAAAATGGTGATCAATACATTCTTGTCGATCCTCAATATGATCAAGCTAAACAAATTTCAATGATGGAAGATGTCATTAATCAGAAAGTTGACATTATTTACTTAATCGCTGTTGATTCAGAAGGTATTCGCCAAGGATTATTGGCAGCAAAACAAAAACAGATTCCAGTTGTAGTGATTGATAATCCTATTAGTGATGATGATTTAGTCGCTAGCACAGTGGCTTCAGATAATTTCTTGGCCGGTAAAATTAATGGCCAACAAATGGCTAAAGATTATCCTAATGGTGCCAAAATTGCTGTTATTGATTGTCCTTTTAATCGTGCTAGCGTTTTAAGAGCTGATGGTTTTTATGCCGGATTAGGTGAAAACAGAAGTAAGTTTGACGTCGTGTCTCAACAAAATGGTAAATGTGCTTTAGAAGTTACCATGCCAATTGCCGAGGATATTATTCAAGCTCATCCTAATTTACAAGCATTTTTTGCCGTAAATGATCCCTCTGCTTTAGGTGTTGTTGTCGCTTTGAAAGCATCAAATAAACTTAAAAATGTTAAAGTTTATACTGTTGATGGTTCACCTGATGGTAAAAAAGCATTTAGTGATGGCGATATAACGTTAACTGTAGCCCAAGCGCCAATTCAATTAGCTAAAGAAACCTACAAAGTTGGTAAACAGGTTCTAGCTGGAGAGAGCGTTGCTAAAGAAATATTGGTACCAACTTTTCCAATTACCAAAGAAATGATTGATCAATATGGAGTAAAAGTCTGGCAGTAATCTTTGACTTTAATCAAGTTATATCTATCGAAATCAATAAGGTGATATTTATATGGAACAAGTTGCATTACAACTATCTCATATAGAAAAAAAATTTGCTGGTGTCCATGCGTTAAAAGATATGCACTTTAGTCTTAAACAATGTGAAGTTCATGGATTATTGGGTGAAAATGGTGCTGGCAAATCAACCTTAATCAAAATTATCGGCGGCATCTATAAACCAGATGCCGGTGAAATTAAGATTAATGGTAAGACTGAGATAATTAATGGTATTAAAGATGCTCAAGCAAGAGGAATTAATGTTATTCATCAGGAAATTGTCTTAGTTCCTTATATTAGTGTATATGAAAATATTTTCTTAGGTCGTGAACCGAGAACACGCTTAGGCTTTAAAGATCATCGTCAAATGATCGCCAAAGCCAAAATAATGATGGAAAGTATGGGGTTAACGATCGATGTGTTACGGCCCGTACATGAGTTAACCATTGCACAACAACAACTTATCGAAATCGTTAAAGCTATTTCATTTAACGTTCGTATCTTGATCATGGATGAGCCAACATCTTCTTTAACTGATAAAGAAGTTGAGCAGCTTTTTATTATGATTAAAAAGCTTACCGAACATAACGTAAGTATTATTTATATTTCTCATCGTATGGATGAGTTATTTACTATCACAGACAGAATAACTGTAATTAGAGATGGTA
This sequence comes from Gilliamella sp. A7, assembly GCF_002142015.1. Lineage (NCBI taxonomy): Bacteria > Pseudomonadati > Pseudomonadota > Gammaproteobacteria > Orbales > Orbaceae > Gilliamella > Gilliamella sp. A7. The sequence continues at coordinate 15,561 of NZ_NASN01000053.1, read as the reverse complement.
GTTATATAGATACCGTCAATACAAAACAAACCAATATTGATGAATTAGTCAAATTGATGGTTGGGCGTAACTTAAATAATTATTATCAACGTCACTATCAACAAAATGGAGAACGTTTATTAGAAGTTAAAAATCTTTCAAAAAAAGGAGTATTTAATAACGTTAATTTTCATTTAAAGAAAGGAGAGATTTTAGGTTTTGCCGGTCTTATGGGAGCTGGTAGAAGTGAAATCATGCAAGCAGTTTTTGGTGCAGACCAGTATGATAGTGGTGAAATTTATTATGACAATCAGCTTGTTAAGCTCAAATCTCCGCAAGATGCTATTGATATAGGAATAGCCTTAGTTCCTGAAGATAGGAAAAAACAAGGTCTTATTTTAGGTAATAGCATTGCTTTCAATTTAACATTAACGGTATTAAAACAATTTATGCATGGTTGTTTCGTTAATCAACAAAAACAGAAAGATATCATTCAATACTATATTAATAAGCTCAATATAAAAACCCCAGGTGCTGACAAAATTGTTGGTCAGCTTAGTGGCGGTAATCAACAAAAAGTTGTAATAGCTAAGTGGCTAGCAACTAAACCGAAAATCATCATTTTAGACGAACCTACTCGAGGAATTGATATTGGTGCTAAAGCTGAAATTTATCAAATTATCGATGAACTTTGTGCAAGTGGTATGGCTATTATTATGATTTCCTCAGAATTACCAGAAATTATTAATATGTGTGATCGTGTTTGTGTCGTCGCGAATGGACAAATTCAAGGTGAACTATCTCAATCAGAACTTACACAAGAAAAAATTATGAAATTAGCAACAGGGAGAGCTTAAAATGGCTAGCCAATCAATGAAACAATCAGATGATATGAGACGTCATCACGCTACAATAACCAATAATATTCTTATTAGAAGTTTCAAAAATTTTATTACTAATAATATAGGAATTTTAATTGCGCTTCTATTAATTAGTATCATTTTAAGTTTTGCCAGTCCGGTATTTCTTTCCCAAGAAAATATGCTCTCAGTGTTAAGACAAGTATCCACCAATATGTGTTTAGCCTTAGGTATGACATTAATTATCATATTGGGTGGTATTGATCTATCGGTGGGTTCGATAGTCGCTATGGCGGGGACACTAACGGTTGGGTTTATTTCAATCGGTGAAATGGGTATTGTTCCTGCTATTTTGTTGGGTTTGTTTATTGGTACTTTATGTGGTGCAGCAAATGGTGCCGCTATTGCGTATACAGGTATACCACCATTCATCGTTACATTGGCAATGATGATGATCGCTCGTGGCGTAGGTTATATTTATAGTGGTGGGCAATCAATTCGTATCTTTGATGAGAGTTTTACGAGTATTGGTACTGGTTACTTAGGCATGATTCCATACCCTGTTATCTATATGTTGGTATTTATTGTCGTTATGTTAGTGGTAGTTAATCGAACACGTTTAGGTACCTATATTTATGCTCTCGGTGGTAACCGTGAGGCAGCTAGATTATCAGGTATTGCTATCAAACGAGTTGAAATCATTGTATATACCATTGCCGGTTTTTTGGCTGCTTTCGCAGGAATAGTGCTTGCAGCCAGAATGTATTCAGGACAACCATCAGTTGCGCAGGGGTATGAAATGGATGCCATAGCAGCTTGTGTGCTTGGTGGTATTTCTATGTCAGGTGGAATAGGTCGCATTAGTGGCACTATTTTAGGCGTGATTGTTATCGGCATTATTAATAATGGTTTGAATTTATTGGGTGTTAATTCATTTTGGCAATTGGTCGCAAAAGGCGTAATCATTTTTTTAGCCGTCTATGTCGATATGCTAAAACGCAAGAAAGCAAATTAATTCAAGCTAATTTATATTTTTAAATTATATGAATAATAACCAATTTAATTAATAGGACTATAAAATGAAAAAATGTACTTTGATGTTAAATAACCCAGATGGTATTACTCGACATAATGAACCGGTAATCACGCGTCTTTTTTTCAAAGAACAACCAATAGATCCGTCTAAATTAAAACTAGTTAATGAGCAAGGCAAAGTTATACCACATCAATTGTTTGATATCGCTTATGATGATACCAATATACTTATCATTGCTTGCTCAATCGCTTTTATAGTAACCAATTTAGAGCAGCTAGTTGAAAATTATACGTTGTATCTTGATGAGGAAACACCAGTAGATAATGAAAATGGCATAAAGCAACTAGCGCCTACTTTGAATGATGGCGTAAAACGACTGGATACTGGTCATTATATTTTAGAATTATGTCGTGGTACTGCAGACGGGACATCATATGGGAAATGGGGAATTCGTTATTTCTCTGCTAAAGCAGAAGGTCGTAATTTGATTAAAGATTGTTCTAATGCTATAGGTGGTTTTTATGGCCCCTTTTTTACTCCTGCCAATGGTTTAATTAATCCACCTGAGCATACCATCGTAGAGTGTCAAACAGAGGTTGAAGGGCCAATCTATTGTCGATATCGTTTCAATGGTAAAATTCCCAATGGCTTAGATCCTGCTCTGCATGATAAATCATTCTCAATTGTGTGGGAGTTTTTCTATCAATCACCATGGTTTAGACGTACTTATTATGTTGATAATTTTGAAACTTCTGTTGATGGTATGCCGGTCATAAATAAGATCACCGTTGGTGATGAGTATGAAAGTGGTCAAAATAATGTAGTGTTTTCTCGTTTTGCTAGCTACGGCGGTACATTTTATCGACAAGGTGACCTTTATGCCAATATTTTAGCTGATGAAGTTAATCGAATTTTATCGCAACCACTAGATCAACTTCCACAAAATGCAAGACTCTATCGAGAGTCAATTGGCGATAATATTAATGCAGTTTCTTGGGATTTCTTTTGGCGACTATTTTGTGTTAAAGAAGGTATTTTAAGTGATGAAGAAATAAAATCACACGTCAAAACCATTCTGCGTAAAGCTCATCATGTTGTGCATAATAGTTCTCGAAACAAAGAAGTGTTATTTGCTAAAGATGTGGATGTTAACAGTGTACCAGAACAAACGATTTTTCCACTTGCTGCAAATAAAACGGCTGAAATAAATCCCGAATCAGGTTATGCTATGGTTTGGTATACGAGTAATATTGTCGGACGTTATCAAATTGTTCAACGTAAAGATTCTGGTTGGGTTAATTGGGGTACTAATGGTGAAAATGAGTATCCAGAATTACCTACCGGTTCAACGATTTATACTGCATATGGTCAATTTGATGATTGGCAGAAGCAAGCCGATAGTATGGAAAAAAACATTGATGTCAAACAAGGGTTAATCGAAGATGAATGACATAAAGATTGTTGCAATAGGTGAATTTTTATGGGATTGTTTACCTAATGGGAAAAAGATTGGCGGAGCTGCCGCCAACTTTTGTTATCATGCTAAATCAGCTGGAGCAAATGCAATATTAGTTTCTGCAATTGGCGATGACGACAATGGTAGAGAATTACGTGAACAGATTGAAACACTACAAATCCCACAACAAATTCAAATATCTGCAAATTATCCAACTGGAACGGTATTAGTTAAATTAGATTCAGCCGGTAAACCCACTTATGATATTGTTAATCCTGTAGCTTGGGATGATATTCAATTAACAGATCAACTATTAGAACTTATCCAGCAAGATGATTTAGATGCAATCTATTTCGGCAGTTTAATTCAACGTAATATACATAATCATGAATTATTGCAAAAGATTATTAACCATAGATCTCAACGAAGCAAAATTATTGTTGATATTAATTTACGTCAAAATCATTATAATCACGCAACTTTACTTCTTTGCATTGAACATGCCAATATTTTGAAGTTAAATGATGAAGAATTACCAATTGTTGCTGATTTATTGAAGATAAAAGCTGAACCACAAGCGCTTTTCAATTATCTAAATCAACATTATCAACTTGAGTTATTAATTTATACCTGTGGTAGTGAAGGTAGTCATCTTATTACCCGAAATGAACAGAATCATTGTCCTGCTGAAAAAATCACACCAATCGATACTGTTGGTGCCGGTGATTCATTTATGGCAATAAGTAGCGTTCTATATTTAAAAGGCAAACAATTACAAGAAATTAATAGTAAAGCAAATCACATTGCCGCATATGTTTGTACTCAAAGCGGTCCTATGCCTATTATTCCGCAAGCATATATAGCCGAATTATAATCTCTTTTCATACCTAGCTTTTTAATTAATGAATAATAGCTAGGTCATAACTATTCTTGTTATATTTGATTACAATATTGTTTTATTGATTCCTAATTAAAAATAATCATTAAAAAGGCTATTAATAATTAAAAATAGGCTATTGTCTGTTTTTAGTGGTTACTAAAACAGGATGTATTTAATCGCTAGAGATAAATCTATTTTTAAATCAAGTTCAAGCCTATTTAAAATCCTTATGATAAGTGATAGTATACTCCGTCTATTTATTTATGTACGCATGTGCGCTTTCGTGTGGCGCACCACTGTTATAAGGATTTATTATGCCAATTATTACTCTTCCTGATGGAAGTCAACGTCAATTTGATAAACCTGTTACTGTATTAGAAGTTGCACAAAGTATTGGTGCAGGACTTGCTAAAGCCTGTATCGCAGGCCGTGTTAATGGTGAACGTAAAGATGCGTGTGATGTTATCGAGCATGATGCAACGTTATCTATTATTACCGCCAAAGATGAAGATGGACTTGAAATTATTCGTCATTCTTGTGCACATTTATTAGGACATGCTATCAAACAATTATGGCCTAATACTCAGATGGCTATCGGGCCTACCATTGATAATGGCTTTTATTATGATGTCGATTTAGATCACTCTCTAACTCAGGAAGATCTTGATGCTTTAGAAAAACGCATGCATGAATTGGCTAAAAAAGATTATGAAGTTAAAAAAGAAGTAGTGAGTTGGGGACGTGCAAGAGAAGTGTTTTGGGAACGTCACGAACCTTATAAAATTGCTATTTTAGATGAAAACATTCCTAAAGATTCTACACCAGCACTTTATCATCATGAAGAATATATTGATATGTGTCGTGGGCCTCATGTTCCTAATATGCGTTTTTGTCACCATTTTAAATTACAAAAAGTTGCTGGCGCTTATTGGCGTGGTAATAGTGACAACAAAATGTTACAACGTATCTATGGAACTGCATGGGCAGATAAAAAACAACTCGACAGTTATTTACAATTTTTAGAAGAAGCGGCGAAACGCGATCATCGTAAAATTGGTAAACAACTTGATCTTTATCATATGCAAGAAGAAGCACCAGGTATGGTATTTTGGCATAATGATGGTTGGATTATTTTCCGTGAATTGGAAGTTTTTGTTCGTACCAAACTGAAAGAATATGATTATCAAGAAGTGAAAGGTCCATTTATGATGGATCGTGTACTTTGGGAAAAAACAGGGCATTGGGGTAACTATAAAGAATTAATGTTTGTTACTTCATCAGAAAATCGTGAATATTGTATTAAGCCAATGAACTGTCCTGGCCATGTGCAAATTTTTAATCAAGGTCTTAAATCTTATCGTGATCTTCCATTACGTATGGCGGAATTTGGTAGTTGTCATCGAAATGAACCTTCAGGTTCTTTGCACGGATTAATGCGTGTGCGTGGTTTTACTCAAGATGATGCCCATATCTTTTGTACCGAAGGGCAAATTCGAAGTGAAGTAAATAGCTGTATCAAAATGGTCTATGATACTTATAGTACATTTGGTTTTAAAGATATCACGGTTAAATTATCGACTCGTCCAGAAAAACGTATTGGTAAGGATGAAACTTGGGATTTAGCAGAAAAAGATTTAGCTGAATGTTTGCAAGAAAATGGCATTGAATTTGAATATTTACCTGGTGAAGGGGCATTCTATGGTCCAAAAATTGAGTTTACTTTACATGATTGCTTAGGTCGAGCATGGCAATGTGGTACAGTTCAACTTGACTTTATGTTACCAGAACGATTAGATGCAACTTATGTTGGTGAAGATAATGAACGCCATGTTCCTGTTATGATTCACCGAGCTATACTTGGTTCAATGGAACGCTTCATGGGCATATTGACCGAAGATTGTGCTGGATTCTTCCCAACTTGGTTAGCGCCGTTACAAGTAGCAGTTATCAATATTACTGATAATCAAGCCGAATATGCCAAACAATTAACCGAGCAACTACAAAAAGTTGGAATTAGAGCAAAAGCGGACTTGAGAAATGAGAAAATAGGGTTTAAAATTCGTGAGCATACTCTAAAACGCGTTCCTTATATGTTTGTCTGTGGAGACAAAGAGATGGAATCAGGAACAATTTCAGTTCGAACTCGTCAAGGTAAAGATCTTGGTAGCTTTGAAGTGAAACATGTTATAGAATTATTGCTTAATGAAATTCATAGTCGTTCATTAGAACAAATGAATTAATGATAAATTAATTTGGAGGAATGAGATATTAAAGTCAGTAAACGAATTCAGTCAACACGCGCGCACAAAATCAACGATGAAATTACCGCTCGCGAGGTGAGGTTAACCGGCGTCGATGGTGAACAGCTCGGCATTGTTAGCTTAGACGAAGCTTTAAAACAAGCTGAGGAAGCAACATTAGATTTAGTTGAAATAAGTCCTAATGCAGAGCCACCTGTTTGTCGAATTATGGATTATGGCAAGTTCCTCTATGAAAAGAGTAAAGCAACAAAAGAACAGAAGAAGAAGCAAAAGGTTGTTCAGGTTAAGGAAATTAAATTCCGACCTGGTACAGACGAAGGCGACTATCAGGTAAAACTCCGCAGCCTGATACGCTTTCTTGAAGATGGCGATAAAGCTAAAGTTACGTTGCGTTTTCGTGGACGTGAAATGGCTCACCAACAGTTAGGTACTGAAATGCTTGATCGCATTAAAGAAGACTTAGCTGATTTGGCTATCATTGAATCTTATCCAACTAAGATTGAAGGTCGTCAAATGATTATGGTGCTAGCGCCGAAGAAGAAGTAATGGTTTAACAAGCTAATTTTTAGTTTACTAATAATTACACCATTATTTTATTTTTATTAACAATGCGAAGTGGAAATTTATAAAATGCCTAAAATTAAAACTGTAAAAGGCGCAGCAAAGCGCTTTAAAAAAACAGCATCTGGTGGCTTTAAGCATAAGCAAGCTAACAAGAGCCATATCCTAACTAAAAAATCAACTAAACGTAAACGTCATTTACGTGGTTTGACTACTGTGTCAAAAGGCGATTTAGGTTTAGTAGTGGCGTGTGTTCCATACGCTTAATTTATTGATTAATTATTTAGAGGATATAGTTTATGGCTCGTGTTAAACGTGGTGTTATTGCTCGTGCACGTCACAAGAAAATTTTAAAACAAGCAAAAGGGTATTATGGTGCTCGTTCACGCGTATATCGTGTTGCTTTCCAAGCAGTAATTAAAGCTGGACAATATGCGTATCGTGACCGTCGTCAACGTAAACGTCAATTCCGTCAATTATGGATTGTTCGTATCAATGCTGCTGCTCGTCAATGTGGTTTATCTTACAGCCGTTTTATCAATGGTTTAAAGAAAGCTTCAATTGAAATCGATCGTAAGATCCTTGCAGATATCGCAGTATTCGATAAAAATGCATTCGCTGCATTAGTTGAAAAAGCAAAAGCTGCACTTTAATAGCTTTATAAGAGCCGAGTTATCTCGGCTTTTATTGTTTTAACAATATTTAAGAGTTGATCGATTATGAATTTAGTTGTTTTTCGTTTCTTTTTTAGCTTCGGTAAGCTTATTCGTTTGTGAGGCAAATGAGAAACGAAAAATAATTATAAAAGCCTCAGGAGAGGCTTTTTTTATGTAATAAACAATAAGCAGGAGAACTGTATGTCTCAATTAGTTGAACTGGTAAGCAATGCCAAATCCGCTATTGAAAGTGCTAATGATATTAATACTATCGAACAGATTCGAGTGGAATATTTTGGTAAAAAGGGCTATTTTACCATGCAAATGGCGTCTTTACGTGATGTTCCAGCTGATCAACGGCCAGCGGTAGGTCAGAAAATTAATGATGCAAAGCAAGAAGTTGTTGAGTTATTAAATCAAAAACGTAACTTTTTAGAGCGTCAGGCTCTTAATGCAAAATTAGCAAATGAAAACATTGATATTACTCTTCCTGGCAAGTCACTTGATTTAGGTGGATTACATCCAGTAACTAAAACTATTAACCGTTTGGTTGAGTTTTTTGGAGAATTAGGCTTTGCTGTCGAAACAGGACCTGAAATAGAAGATGATTACCATAACTTTGATGCTTTAAATATTCCTGCACATCATCCTGCTCGTGCTGATCATGATACATTTTGGTTTGATGCAAAACGTTTATTACGTACCCAAACTTCAACGGTTCAAATTCGAACCATGGAAAATCAAAAACCACCAATTCGAATTATTGCTCCAGGAAGAACTTACCGTAACGATTATGATCAAACTCATACCCCGATGTTCCATCAAATGGAAGGGTTATTAATAGATAAAGATATCAGTTTTACGCATTTAAAAGGTCTATTACATGATTTTCTTCACTGCTTCTTTGAAGATAATATGGAAATAAGATTCAGACCTGCATATTTTCCATTTACTGAACCTTCAGCCGAAGTTGATATTAAAGCTAAAAATGGTAAATGGCTAGAAGTTTTAGGCTGTGGTATGGTTCATCCAAATGTGTTACGTAACGTAGGTATTGATCCTGAAGAGTATTGTGGTTTTGCATTTGGAATGGGAATCGAAAGATTAACCATGTTACGTTACGGCGTCACAGATTTGCGTTCTTTCTTTGAAAATGATTTACGTTTTTTAAAGCAATTTAATTAGTTCTGGAGATCAAAACATGAAATTTAGTGAAAGTTGGCTACGTGAATGGATCAATCCAGAAATAAGTAGCGATAAATTATCAGATCAGTTAACTATGGCTGGTTTAGAAGTAGATGATATTGAAAAAGTTGCTGGTGATTTTACTGGTGTAGTTGTGGGTAAAGTTGTTGAATGTAAACAACATCCTAATGCTGACAAATTGCGAGTGACCAAAGTAGATATTGGTAAACCTGAATTATTGGATATTGTTTGTGGCGCACCTAATTGTCGTCAAGGTTTAACCGTAGCTTGTGCAACAATCGGTGCTGTATTACCTGGTGATTTTAAAATCAAAGCAGCAAAACTTCGAGGTGAACCATCAGAAGGAATGTTGTGTTCTTATTCTGAGTTAGGTATTTCTGAGGATCATAATGGAATTATTGAATTACCAGAGAATGCCCCTTTAGGACAAGATATAAGACAATATTTAAATTTAGATGATGTAATGATTGATATTAGCGTTACACCAAATCGTGCCGATTGTTTTGGTATCATAGGTGTAGCGAGAGATATTTCTGCTGTAAACAATATCCCAATGAAGGAACTAAAAGTTGAAAATATCACTCATACAATCAATGATACTTTACCTATTCAGGTTGATGCAGCTAAAGCATCCCCTCGTTATTTAGGGCGCATTATCAAAAAAGTTAAAGTTGATGCTTTAACTCCGTTATGGATGAAAGAGAAGTTACGTAGAGGCGGTATTCGTTCTGTTGATGCCATTGTCGATATTACTAACTACGTTTTATTAGAACTCGGTCATCCAATGCACGCTTTTGACTTAGCTGAGATTGACAAGGGTATTGTTGTGCGTTATGCCAATAAAGATGAAAAGATTGTCTTACTTAATGGCAATGAGGTTAAGCTTGATGAAAAAACATTAGTCATAGCTGATCAGCAAAAAGCATTAGCAATCGCCGGTATTATGGGCGGTGAAAAATCAGGTGTAACTGCATCAACGAAAGATATTTTCCTTGAATCAGCGTTCTTTTCTCCATTAGCAATAACGGGAAAAGCACGTGAATATGGTTTACATACTGAAGCTTCTCATCGTTATGAAAGAGGTGTTGATCCTTATTTACAATCAACTGCAATCGAAAGAGCAACTCAATTGATTGTTGAAATCTGTGGCGGTGAAGTAGGGCCTATTACTGAAGTTGTGAATGAAAATGAGCTTCCAGCTCAAGCAACAATTGAATTACGTCGAAACAGAATTGATCGCATTATTGGTTATCACATTGAAACTCAAAAGATTACCGATATTCTTGTAAGATTAGGTTGTGAAGTTATTTATAATGATGATAGTTGGACGGTTAAATCACCTAGCTGGCGATTTGATTTACAACTTGAAGAAGATCTAGTTGAAGAAGTCGCACGGATTTATGGTTATAACAATATTCCTAATGTGAATATGAAAATTGAATCAGTGATGAAACCAAAACCGGAAAATAAAATTTCCTTATCTAGAGTAAAAAATCTACTAGTGGACAAAGGCTATCAAGAGGCTGTTACTTATAGTTTTGTTGATCCTAAAATTCAGCAAGCACTACATCCACAACAACCACAGATTACATTACCAAACCCAATTTCGAGTGAAATGTCGGTTATGCGTTTGTCATTATGGTCTGGTTTGTTAGAAGCAGTTTTATATAACCAAAATCGCCAACAATCTCGTATGCGATTATTCGAAACTGGATTACGATTTATACCTGATGATAGCTGTGAATTTGGTGTTCGCCAAGAATTAATGTTATCCGGCGTTGTCACTGGAAATTTATATGAAGAACATTGGACATTACCTAAACAAAATGTCGATTTTTATGATGTAAAAGGGGATTTAGAGCAGTTATTTATTCTTTTAGGCTGTTCTGATGATATTGAATATCAACGTTCTGAACTTGATGCATTACATCCTGGACAAAGTGCAGCAATCCTTTTCAATGGCGAAGTTATCGGCAATTTTGGTGTTTTACACCCTGAAATTGAAAAAAAATTATCTTTAAATAGTAAAACGCTTGTTTTTGAAATAAATTTAGCTAAAATTAACGATAAAAAAGTGCCTGTTGCTCATGAGTTATCTAAATATCCATCGAATAAACGTGATATAGCTGTCGTTGTATCAAATACAGTTCCAGCAGCGGATATTATCTCTGAGTGTAAGCGTGCTGGTGGTGAGCAACTAGTAAAAGTTAACTTGTTTGATGTTTATCAAGGTGATAAAATTGATAAAGATCAAAAAAGTCTTGCTATCAGTTTGATTTTACAAGACAAATCACGTACACTGGAAGAAGAAGATATAACAAACATTGTAAGCAATTGTGTTATTGCTTTACAGAATCGTTTCAATGCCCTATTAAGAGAATGATAATTATGACATTAACTAAAGCTGATATTGCAGATCGTCTTGCCGATAAATTTGATATCGATCGTCAAGAAGCTAAAGTCCTTGTTGAACTCTTTTTTGAAGAGATTCGCGTTGCTTTAGAAAAAGGTGAACCTGTTAAACTTTCTGGCTTCGGCAATTTTGCTGTTCGTGATAAAAATTCACGTCCAGGTCGTAATCCTAAAACAGGTGAGAGTGTTGATATCTCAGCTCGACGAGTTGTCACATTTAGACCAGGTATTAAATTCAGAGAACGAATTGAGAAAAATTTAACTTTATAATTAATTTTTCAATTTGTTTTTATAAGTAATAGCCTTTTTGTTGTTATTACAAGACAAAAAGGTATTTACTTTTTTTTTAAAAAAATTATTGTAATTTATTGCTAAATCAAGCATAATACTCCTCCTCAATGGAGGCTCTATGGGTCCTCTTGCAACATTTTTTTGCTCATCAGGTCAGGTCCGGAAGGAAGCAGCCAAAGTAAAAAATATGTGTGTGGGATGTGGCTGATAGGGTCTCCTCCAAAATATTACCCTCCAATTATATAAACTTATTAAGTTTGTTGCTGTTTATTAACTAATCAATTGATTTTTCTTCTTTTAATTTCGAACTTAAATCAGTTGTAGGATAACGACATTTTTGCGATCATATATCAAATTTTATTTTTTTCTTGAATAAAATTATTTAAATTAAGCATAGTAATGAGGAATTTGTATATGATGCGAGTTGGATTATTTCTTCTAACTAACTTAGCTGTTATGTTTGTATTTGGTATAATTTTGAGTATTTTTGGGGTTAACGCCCATAGTATCTTAGGACTACTTATTTTTGCAGCTATTTTTGGTTTTGGTGGTTCATTTATTTCACTTCTTTTATCAAAACGAATGGCACTACGTTCTGTTGGTGGCGAAGTGATCAAAGAACCTCGTAATGCTCAAGAACAGTGGTTACTTGATGTTGTGCGTCGCCAATCAGAACAGTTAAAATTAAAGATGCCAGCGGTAGCAATTTATGAAGCAGATGATATTAATGCTTTTGCAACAGGAGCGACTAGAAACCGTTCTTTAGTTGCGGTAAGTACTGGATTATTAGCGGCAATGACTCAAGATGAAGCAGAAGCGGTAATTGGTCATGAAATGAGTCATGTAGCAAATGGTGATATGGTGACCATGGCACTATTACAAGGTGTATTAAATACCTTCGTTATCTTTATTTCACGAATTATAGCATCAATGTTTGCTAAAGTGATAGAAGATCGTAGTGAAGCATTAGCAGATATAGCCTATTATGTAATAGCAATGATATTTGAAACTATCTTTGGTATTTTAGCTAGTATGGTTGCAATGTGGTTCTCGCGTTATCGTGAATTCCATGCCGATGCAGGTTCTGCAAAATTGGTAGGTTCTGCAAAAATGATTGCAGCATTAGAAAAACTAAAAGTAAGCCATGAACCAAATGAAGAAGCGTCAATTTTAGCTTTTTGCATCAATGGTGAAAAGAAAGCCAGATTTTCGCAACTATTCTTATCACACCCACCGTTGGAAAAACGAATTGAAGCTTTAAGAAACCAATCATTTATTGGTTAATAAAACTTTAATTATTGGCTTAATAAACAAATGAAACCTTAATGGCAAATATTATTCTATTTGCCATTTATTTTATCAATCGATAACATTCCTAGAGATTTAATATGTACCTGCAAACCATCAATAATAAACTTGAATTACTCAGTCCAGCCAAAAATATAGACATTGCCAAACAAGCAATCTTACATGGGGCTGATGCAGTTTATATTGGAGGCCCGCATTTCGGTGCCCGTCATAATGCCGGTAATTCAGTCAGTGATATCGCCGAATTAGTTGAGTTTGCGCATCGTTTTTATGCCAAAGTTTTTGTCACATTAAATACTATTTTGCACGATAATGAACTTGAGATGGCTCAGCAATTGATCTGGCAATTATATGATGCGGGAGTTGATGCCTTAATTGTTCAAGATATGGGCATATTAGCCATGGATATTCCGCCGATAGATTTACATGCTAGCACGCAAATGGATATTCGAACCCCAGAAAAAGCTAAATTTCTTTCTGATGTTGGTTTTTCACAAATAGTTTTAGCTCGAGAATTAAACTTAACTGAAATAGCGAATATTCATCAACAAATAGATGCCAATATCGAATTTTTTATTCATGGGGCTTTATGTGTTGCATTTTCAGGTCAATGTTATATTTCTCATGCTCAAACCGGTAGAAGTGCAAATCGAGGTGATTGTTCGCAAGCATGCCGTTTACCATTTACATTAAAGGATGATCAAGGTCGTGTTGTTGCTTATGAAAAACATCTTTTATCAATGAAAGATAATAATCAATCCGAAAACTTAATCGAATTGATACAAGCAGGAGTTAGGTCATTTAAAATAGAAGGGCGTTATAAAGATTTAAGTTATGTAAAAAATATAACTGCTTTTTACCGTAAAAAACTAGATGAAATTTTAGAAAAATCGGATGATTTTGTAAGTGCATCAAGTGGTAGAACTCAACATTCATTCACTCCAGATCCAAATAGAACATTTCATCGAGGTGCTACTGATTATTTTGTTCGGGGTAGACAATCCAATATTGGCGCTTTTGATTCTCCTAAATTTATTGGTTTACCTATCGGTGAGATGACGAAAGTTACTAACCAAGCAATCGATATTAAATCTGAAAAAGTTCTAACTAATGGTGATGGATTAAACGTCTTGGTAAAGCGTGAAATCGTAGGTTTTAGAGCTGATAAAGTTGAAAAAATTGCTAATAATCATTATCGAGTGTTTCCTAATGAATTACCTAAGGTATTTCATTCCTTAAAATTACCTTATCAAATTAACCGTAACCTAGATCACAATTGGCAACAAGTTTTATTAAAAGAATCGAGTAGTCGTCGAATTGGTATAGCATTTAAATTGATAAATCAATCAAATGTTGTTCAATTGATAGCAACGAGTGAAGAGGGCTGTCGTGTAAAAATTGCTTTAAAAGGTGAGTTTGAATTAGCTGAACAATCTGATAAAGCGCTCAAAAATATAAAAGATAGCTTATCTAAACTTGGCCAAACGATATATTACCTTACTGATTTAGAAGTTAATTTGAACGAGATATTTTTTATTCCAAGTAGCCAATTAAATCAATTACGACGAGATATTGTTGATAAGTTAACATTGGAACGGCTAACTCATTACCATAGAAAGTTACGTAAACCACAAACGGAACCTGCACCAATTTATCCAGAAGAGCATTTAAGCTTCTTAGCAAATATTTATAATCATAAGGCTAGAGAATTTTATGCGCAGCATGGCGTTAAACTAATTGAAAGTGCTTTTGAAGCACATGAAGTTAAAGATGATGCGCCATTAATGATTACAAAACATTGTTTGAGATTTGCGTTTAATTTGTGTCCTAAACAGGCTAAAGGAATTCAAGGTGTGAAAACAAAAGTAACACCAATGAAATTAATACAAAATAATAATGAAGAATTAATACTGAAATTTAATTGTAAAGCCTGTGAAATGCAAGTTTGGGGTAAAATCAAAAATCACATTTTAAAAATGCCATTACCAGGAAGTGAATTGATTTTATTAACCAATAAATAATTATAGTCATAGTTTAAGAATCGAAATTTACTGAATAATTCAGTTCTTCTTAAAAGAAGAATTGAGTTCGTAATAATGAACTATATTTAACATAATATACATTATGCGCACTAAATATAATCAATATTTAACTTAATATAATTTTTTATTTTATAGATGACAATTTTGTAAATACTTCCTATTAGTAATATATCAGTTAAGCGTATAAATGTACTTAATTATTGTGATACTATGCTTGTGCTCATAAATCATAAATTCTAAACAGGAAATATCACAATGAAAAAACTGGTTTTACTAATAGTATTCTTTTATAGTTCATTGCTATATGCTAATCCATCTCCATTTGGTCTCGAAATTAATAAAACAACATTAAAAGAAGCTAAAGAAAAATATACTTTAAACTTTGATGATACTAATTTTTATTCCAACGGACCTATGTATTACATCAAAAACAATGAATTAGATATTGACGGCTTAGAAAGCGTTTTACTCATTTTCTCAAAAGATGAAAAATTATTAGCTATTAGTACTACATTCGGTAAATATAAATTTAAATCTTTAAAGGAAAATTTATCTCAAAAATATCAATTAGTAGAAAAAAAACTTGAGTTTGTTGGTGATCAATATGTTAAAT
>NZ_NASN01000052.1:0-17468 GCF_002142015.1 Gilliamella sp. A7 | reverse complement strand
AAAATCAGAAATGTATCATGGACAATGCTTTGAAGATGCAGATAAATTGATTGAAAAAATAGAAGAATATATAGAATACTACAACACCAAACGGATTAAAGCCAAATTAAAAGGCCTGACTCCGGTTGAATATCGAAATCAGGCCTTACAAGCCGCTTAATCAAAGTGTCCAACTTTATGGGGTCACTTCAAGATGTCGGTTTTTTTATAACCAAATAATTAAACCTAATTAACAATCAAACCATAAATATTTTGATCGTGAAAAGTTCCATTAATATATTCAGCTTGTTTTAGGGTGCCTTCGTAACTAAAACCACAACGTTTGGCTATAGCATTACTTTTCTCGTTATTAACTGCGCATTTAATGACAAATCGTCTAATTATTTGTTGCATAGCGTAATGCTTTATTAAGGCATTGATTGCGACGGTCATAATTCCATTGCCCTGTTTTGAGCTATCTAGCCAATAACCGATATAAGCTGTTTTATTATTTTTATCAATCTGATTAAAAGATAGTAATCCAATAGCTTGACCTTTTAATAAAATGACATAGGTTTTGCTTTCATTCTGTTGATGTTTTAACCAACAAGAATCTAAAAACAGTGCTGTATCCGTTTGGTTTTTCACAAATTTAGGCCATGCCATAAATTGACTAAAGTACTCTCTATTGTTAGTGATAATATTATAAATATCTGATGCATATTGATTATTTGCTGGTGCTAAACAAAGATGTTTATCAACATCAATCATATCTTTTTGATTATTGGTCATTATTAACTTTTTTAAAATACCGAACGAAGTTATCTAAACATTTTAAACAAATTATGTTGTCATGTATATTAAATAAACTATGTTGTCGAAAGTTGATAGGATAAGTTGTAGTACGATGAAGTGGTATAAAATTGCCAGACTTGCTAGTCTGGCATCACATTATTATTTAATGGAAAGATAATAATTTATTTTTCATTATTATTTATTTTAGGTTTTTTTAATGAATTATGTACAACTAATAAAGCAAAAATAGCGATGAAGATGCACATAATAATATCTTTATTTAACCATTTTGCCATATTGCCGAGGATAATCCCAACACCACAAAAATCTACATCAGAAAAAGTTATATTAGCATAACCAAATGATCCTAAAACAGGTAATAAAAGTGCTGGTAAGAATGTAAGTAATAAGCCATTGGCAAATGCGCCAATCATTGCGCCTCGACGGCCACCCATAGCGTTACCAAATACGCCAGCAGTTGCACCGCAGAAGAAATGAGGGACAACACCAGGTAAAATAAGCACGGCTTTTAGTTGTCCTAGTACAAATAATCCAATCAATCCACCAAGGAAACTAAATAAAAAGCCAATTAATACTGCATTTGGTGCATAAGGAAAAACAACTGGACAGTCTAAAGCAGGTTTTGCATTTGGTACTAATTTTTCTGAGAAGCCGGTAAATGCAGGGACAATTTCAGCCAAAATAAGTCTAACTCCTTGAAGGATAATAAATACACCTGCTGCAAATGTGATCGCTTCAATAATGGAATAAACTAAATAATTATCTCCCTTGCTTAACTTTTCTTGAATATAATCAGGGCCAGCAAATATCGCTAAAATTAAATAGATGATCATCATTGTTAATGAAATAGAAATTGAACTATCACGTAAAAAACTTAAGTTTTTCGGTAAATTCATTTCTTCAGTAGAACGAGAGCCTTTACCAAAAGCTGAGCCAAGCCAACCAGCTAATACATAACCTAAGGTACCGAAATGACCAAATGCAACATCATCATTGCCAGTTATTTTTCGCATTTGCGGTTGGGCTAAAGCAGGGAAGAATGCCATGATTAAGCCTAGAACCAATGAACCAGTAAACACTAATTGCCAACCTTCAAATCCAGCAACGCTCAAAATAATACTGATCATACATGCCATATAAAAAGTATGATGGCCAGTTAGGAAAATATATTTTAAACATGTGAATCTGGCAACCATAATATTTGCAACCATACCAAATGCCATAATTAATGCTGTTGCTGCGCCATATTCATTTAATGTCATTGAAACGATAGCTTCATTATTAGGGATGATACCTTGGAGTTCAAAAGCTTTTTCAAACATTAATCCTAAAGGCGTAATTGCACTGACTAAAACCTGTGCACCACCGCCTAATACTAAGAATCCTAAAATTGTTTTAACTGTTCCTTTAACCGTATCCGCAAATGATTTTCGTTGTGCTAGTAGCCCAACCATGGCAATTAGACCAACGAGTATTGCTGGTACTTTTAAAATATCAACAACGAATTTAATTACTTCTTGAATCATAGCAATACCTCATAATTAGCCTTTATTAAAGTGCTCAACAAGTTTTTGTTCTAAGTCATTGATATCAATAATATTATTTAAAACTACTAATTTATCTTGTGGAATGCCTGAACTAGTTGCCAAATCTTTAGTCATCACAAAAAGATCTGCTTGTTCTGGTGTGGCGGAAGCGAGATCGGCATGTGTTACTTCTGCATCAATATTTAATTTTTTGAGTACTTTTTTGATATTCATTTCAACCATGAAGCTACTACCAAGTCCTGAACCACAAACTGCCATAATTTTCATATTATTTATCCTTCTATTAATTGATTTGAATTTAATAACGATCAATTACTGCTAAAATTTCATTGCTATTTTTAGCATTAAAAATTGTATTAACATCATTTGATTCAGCGAATAATGATGCTAACTGAGTTAACATTTCGATGTGACTAGTACTATCACTAGCGGCCAGCAAAGTAATTAAATAAACTGGGTCATTTTCTGAAGAATTAAAATTAACCCCATTTTTGACTAATAGCATTGATAAACCTAAATTATTTACTCCTTGTTCTGGTCTAGCATGGGGCATTGCAATTCCTGGTGCTAATACATAATAAGGGCCAATAGATTCATGTAGTTGAAAGATAGCATTAATATAGCTCGGTGTTATTGATTGGTTTTCTAATAATGGAGCGGCACAAAGCTCTATTGCTTCTTTCCAATCTTTCACTGAATCAATAATATTTACAGTTTGACCCGTTAGCCATTGATTTAACATTTTACCTCCGAAAAACTGATTTATTATTTGTTAATATTACGATAATAGAAAATTAACACATTGGCTAACAATAATAATTTAAAAAAAATAAAAATGTGATAGCGCTATCATTTTTCGCCAATAATTTTTCTATTTTGTGATTTAGATAGCATTTTTAATATATTTTTGAAAAAAATGGCCATAACATAATATTATAATAATCTCGTTATTTTGATTAAATATTTAAGTTAATTGTTTAACTTTTTGTAATTATTTGTATTTATAGATTTTGGAGTATAGATTTAACTACTGGTTAGCTCTAGTTGAGATCGAATATGCAAGATACCAAGAAACGCAGGAGTACCGGTCAAACTACTATATTTGACGTCGCTAAATATGCTGGTGTTGGTACAATGACTGTTTCACGAGCATTGCGAACGCCAGATAAGGTGTCGGACAAACTGCGACAAAAAATCCAATTAGCTGTTGAGACATTAGGCTATAAACCTAATATTGCAGCTAGCTTGCTAGCATCCGCTTCTGCCAATAAAGTTATTGCTGTTATTACTACAAAAATTTATGAAGATTCAACCCGCATAGCCCTTAATTCACTGCAAGCATATTTACTTAAAGAAGGTTATACCACAGTTATATTTGAATCTTATTATTTCTATAAACGTGAATCACAGCTGTTAGATACTCTTTATAGTAATAATCTTGAAGCGATATTACTTTTTTATATTGAACATGATGATGTTATTGAAAAAATATTAAATAATAAAACAATTCCTACTTTTAATATTGGTAAGCAGTATGATGAATTGGCCAATATACATATAGAAGTCGATGATAGTTTGGCAATGTGTATGTTGACGGAACAGGTAATAAAAAAGGGCTATCGCAATATTGGTTTACTTTGTGCTAACCACCAATGCCATGTTTTTCAACAGAGGTTACATGGTTGGCATAAAGCTATGTTAAACAATCACTTGCCAACCCATAGAGTAATTAATCCTGCTAAACCAGCTAATTTTAGTACCGGTAGTGAATTACTGCCAGATATTTTATTGAATTGGCCTGAATTAGATGCGTTAGTTTGCACTACTGATGAGCTGGCATGTGGTGTGCTTTATGAATGTCAAAGACGGCATATTCGAGTTCCTTATCAATTGGCTGTTTGTGGATTTGGTAATAGCGAATTTAGTCAGGTAAGTATTCCAACGCTCACAACTGCTTCTCTACCTTCAAAGAAAAAAGGGGAATATATTGGTAATTTATTATTGAATGAATTAACAGATAAAAGTGGTCATTCAAATTTTGAAATCTCAACCCTAACACCAACAATTTTCTTAAGAGATAGTTTGTAATTTAACCAGAAAGTTAATTGTTTAAAGAAATACTCTAAGTTTGAATTAATCTAATAGCGACGTGAATAAAAAGAACGACGAGAGCGAGGATTAACTTGCCTTTAATGCTCGTTCTTCGGGTCGTTGCTGAAGCAACGATGCCTCGTGTTACTCGGCTCGAACCTTTTGTCTTTTCAAATCAAATACATAGTAGTAATAATAAAAAAGCCCACTCAAAAGAGCAGGCTTTTTTATTAAATTGGTCGGCGAGAGAGGATTCGAACCTCCGACCCACTGGTCCCAAACCAGTTGCGCTACCAAGCTGCGCTACTCGCCGTTAGGAAGCGCATAATACTGCGCTAAGTATAATGTGTCAATAGTTGATATACAAAATTTATTAACTTTATTTGGATTTGTTACCTAATGGTGCTGGCGTTTTACCAATTCGTTGATAAAATTCAGTAACAAACGCTTCATATCGTTTATTTGCTACTGCTTCGCGTATTTCAGCCATTAAACGTTGATAATAACGTAAATTGTGAATAGTATTTAAGCGAGCACCCAATATTTCACCGCATTTATCTAAATGATGAAGATAAGATTTCGTGTAGTTTTTACAGGTATAACAATCACAATGCGGATCTAATGGTGTCGTATCGTCTTTATATTTGGCATTACGAATTTTTATAACCCCATTGGTAACAAATAAATGACCATTACGGGCGTTTCGAGTTGGCATAACGCAGTCGAACATATCGATACCGCGACGCACGCCTTCAACTAAATCTTCTGGTTTTCCTACTCCCATTAAATAACGTGGTTTATCGGCAGGTAATTGTGGACAGGTTCCTTCAAGTATACGGTGCATATCTTCTTTAGGTTCACCAACCGCAAGTCCACCAACAGCGTAACCATCAAAACCTATTTCGGTTAATCCTTTAATTGATATATCACGTAATTCTTGGTGTATACCGCCTTGTACAATACCAAATAATGCATTTTTGTTATTTAGCTCATCAAAACGTTGTCGGCTACGTTTTGCCCAACGTAAGGACATCTCCATTGATTTTTTAACATAGTCCCATTCAGCAGGAAAGGGAGCACATTCATCAAAAATCATTACAATATCCGAACCAAGATCATATTGGATTTCCATTGAGATTTCAGGCGATAAGAAAATGGAATCACCATTAATTGGATTACGAAAATAAACACCTTCTTCTTTTATTTTTCGAATATCACCAAGACTAAAAACTTGAAATCCACCTGAATCGGTTAAGATTGGTCCCGGCCACTGCATGAAATCGTGAAGATCTCCGTGTTTGCGCATAATTTCCTGCCCAGGTCTTAACCATAGATGGAAAGTATTACCTAATAAGATTTGTGCTCCTGTTGCTTTTACTTCTTCAGGTGTCATACCTTTTACTGTGCCATAGGTTCCAACCGGCATAAAAGCAGGAGTCTCAACGGTATATTCCACTCCACGACGATCAAACTTCATACGGCCACGACGAGCTAAGCCGTCAGTATTATCTAACTCAAATTTCATTTTTATATTAACCTCTTGCGACCAAATAAACAGTTTGGCGCCAATTGTTGCTATAATACATACTTGTATTATTAAATAGTGTCGATTAGTTTATCGTGCTAAGCTTAAATAGACAATATTTGTAAGGATTTTTGAACCATTGAAATCTATTATTTTATTTATCTCATGTGTTGTAATGCTAGTTGGATGCCAAAGCCAGACTAGAATACCTTCCACGATAATTTCATCTGAAAGAATTAAAACCCTATCGGAACATGATATATTGGCAATTAGTCAACAAGCTTGTATTGAAAATGATAGCAGGGCAATTATTCCTCCTAATTATCATCTTCTTAATCGTCGATTATCTAAAATAGCTCAAACTTTACCGAAGAGAATAAATAATATTGAGTTAAACTATAAGGTTTATATTGATACTGAACCCAATGCTTGGTCAACAGCTAATGGTTGTATTCGAGTTAATAGTGGTTTAATTAAATTACTTGAAGATAATGAGTTACAAGCCGTATTGGCGCATGAACAGGCTCATATAGCTCTAAAACATGGAATAAGTCTTTTTCGACAAGCTCCTTATATTGAAATTACAAATAAAGCCAATGAACTTGTAATTATCGCAAAAGAAGAAACCTTACATCAATATGAGGTTGAAGCGGATCGTTATGCTTTTGATTTATTGGTCGAAGAAAATATAGATCCAATTGGTTTAATTAATATGTTGACAAAAATGCCTATTCACTCTAAAAATCAACCAACCTCACATCCATCAAGAATAAAACGAATAGTCAATGTTGTTGATAGATTAGAACGTCGTTAACTTTTTGAACCTATTGAGTATAGATGATTTATCTTGGCTATAAATCATCTTTTATTCGTAATTAGCATGGCATCACCATAACTGAAGAATTGATATTTTTCTTTTACGGCATGCTGATAAGCACTCATGGTGTTTTCATAACCAGCAAATGCTGAAACCAGCATAATTAATGTTGATTCAGGTAAATGAAAATTAGTGATTAGTGAATCTATAACTTTAAATTGATAGCTAGGGTAAATAAATATTCGGGTATCTGCAAAAAAAGGCGCGATAGTTCCTGTTTGTTGTGCCGCACTTTCTAATGCTCTGACTGATGTTGTCCCTACTGCAATAACTTTATTTCCGCGAGCTTTACAGTTTAAAACTGCTTTTACAACTGATTCAGGTACTTCAGCATATTCGGCATGCATAATATGGGTTTCAATATTTTCAACTCTTACTGGTTGAAATGTTCCTGCACCCACATGTAAGGTAACAAATTCCATTTCAACACCTTTTTGTTTAAGTTTGTCTAATAAAGGTTTATCAAAATGAAGGCCAGCTGTTGGGGCTGCGACAGCACCGGGAACTTTGCTATAAACTGTTTGGTATACTTCACGGTCTTGTGCATCATCTGGGCGATCTATATAAGGAGGTAATGGAATATGGCCAATTTCATTTAAAATGCTAAGCACATCATCAGGAAATTGTAGCTCAAATAATGCATCATGACGTGCTAACATGGTAACTTTGATATTATCATTTTCACCTAAAATAAGTTCAGCGCCTATTTTTGGGGACTTTGAGGCTTTAACATGTGCCAGTGCACGATTTCCATCTAACAAGCGTTCAATCAATACTTCTATTTTCCCTCCTGAGGCTTTTTTTCCATATAACCGTGCAGGAATAACTTTAGTATTATTGAAAATGAGTAAATCCCCAGTATTGATATAATTCACAATATCTGTAAATACTTTATCTTCAATTTTACCAGTATCACTATCAAGTGCTAATAATCGACAAGAACTTCTTGTTTCTGAAGGGTATTTTGCAATCAGCTCTTTGGGAAGAGTAAAATTGAAATCAGACAGTTGCATAATTATGTTCCTCAAAAAATGAGGCAATAGTCTAAATGGCTAATTATCACTAGGCAAGTAATTATTTGTTGCTTATTATTAAAGTTGCGTTAAAATTCAACACATCTAATAGAAATGTTAGAGAAAATTAAAGTTTGTTAATATAAGGAAGATATTATGAAGAAACATCAAAAAACATTGCTTGTTGCGCTACCTTTAGTTGCAGCTATGTCTTTAGCTGGTTGTAAAAATATAAGTACTAGTGATTTAGCTAGCCTTGGCATGAAAGGTTTAGAAGCTGCAACACTTAGTGATAATGATGTGAAAGCATTAAGCCAACAATCATGTGCTGAAATGGATGCCCAATCAAAAATTGCTCCTGCTAAAAGTGCTTATACTAAACGTTTAAATAAAATTGCTAAGGCTCTTGGTAATAATATCAACGGCACTCCAGTTAACTATAAAGTGTATATCACTAAAGATGTTAATGCATGGGCAATGGCTAATGGTTGTGTTCGCGTTTACAGTGGTTTGATGGATATGATGACTGACAATGAAATTCAAGGTGTTTTAGGTCATGAATTAGGTCACGTAGCTTTAGGTCATAGTAAAAAAGCAATCCAACTAGCTTATACAACGGAACTTGCTCGTGATGCAGCGGCAGCATCAGGCAATGCATCGGTTGCTTCATTATCTAAATCTACTTTAGGTGCTTTAGCAGAATCTGTTATCAATGCTCAATTCTCACAATCACAAGAACAAGATGCTGATAACTTCTCTTTCAATTACTTAGTTAAGAGAAAAATCAATCCAGCAGGTCTTGCATCTGCATTTGATAAATTAGGTGGTGGTGATGCATCAATTTTAAGTAGCCATCCATCTTCAGCACAACGCGCTGAAAATATTCGTAATAAAATAGCTGAATTAAAAAAATAATTCATTTAAATAATTTATTAAAAAAGCGCCTTTTTGGCGCTTTTTTATTGATTACTGTTTATCAATTATTAATTGATAATCATAATTAATGAGCTTAAGTAGAGATTAAACAAATTCATTTAAATAATTTATTGAAATATTAAAAAAGATTATTTTAATGTTTGAATATCCCCCTATTATGATTAGAGGGATATATAGGAATTAAATTACGCTTGTTTATAGTTAGATAAAAAATGTGCAAATCGAGCTATCGCATCTTGTAGTTCACCCGTATGAGGTAAAGCCACAATTCTAACATGATCTGGTTTATGCCAATTAAATCCACTTCCTTGAACTAACAATACTTTTTCTTGTAACAAAAAGTCTAAAACTAATTTTTGATCGTTATGAATATTAAATTTTTTCTGATCCAGTTTAGGGAATAGATATAAAGCACCCTGAGGTTTGGTACAAGAAACGCCTGGAATATCATTTAATAAACGCCATGCCAACATACATTGATCATAGAGTCGACCGCCAGGCAAAATAAATTCGTTAATACTTTGATAACCACCTAATGCGCCTTGAATTGCATGTTGCAGTGGCACATTGGCACATAAACGCATTGACGCTAACATATTTAGACCTTCAATATAGCCTTTAACATGTTGTTTTGGTCCACAAAGTGCCATCCAGCCTTGTCTAAAGCCAGCAACTCGATAAGTTTTTGATAAACCGCTCATGGTAATAACGAATAGATCCGGAGCTAAAGCTGCAATCGAATGATGTACAGCATCATCATATAAAATTTTATCGTAAATTTCGTCAGCAAAAATAATTAAATTATTTTGACGTGCGATTTCGGCTATTTCGAGTAAAACTTCTTTACTATAAACCGCGCCAGTCGGATTGTTTGGATTAATAATCACAATCCCTTTTGTTTTAGGGGTGATTTTTTGTTTGATATCTTGTAAATCAGGCGACCAATTAGCTTCTTCATCACAAATATAGTGAACTGCATTGCCGCCAGATAAGCTAACTGCAGCAGTCCAAAGAGGATAATCAGGCATTGGTACTAGTATTTCATCACCACTATTAAGTAATGCTTGCATGGATTGAACGATTAATTCTGAAACACCATTACCAATATAGATATCTTCTACATCTAAATTAGTAATTCCTCTGGACTGATAGTGCTGCATAATTGCTTTACGAGCTGAATAAAGACCTTTTGAGTCACAATACCCTTGTGATGTTGGTAGATTACGAATGACATCAACTAATAACTCATCAGGAGCGTTAAAACCGAAAGGGGCGGGATTTCCAATATTGAGTTTAAGAATAGTTTGACCCTCTTCTTCCAGCCTTTTGGCATGCTCAAGAATTGGTCCACGAATGTCATAACAAACATGATCCAATTTATTGGATTTTTGAAAATTTATCATAATAATGCCCTTTCATTTTATCTTATTGCTTTTTATTTTGCGTAAAAAAAACAATCTACTCCTATTTAGATAATTTTTGAAGGTGTTATTATAAACAACCCAATAAATATTTTTTTAAGTGTATAAAATTTGTGCGGAGAGTGTGATGAAAACAATTTTAACGGTAATAGGTAAAGACCAAACAGGAATTATTGCAGGGATAAGCCAAAAGTTATATGAATTAAATATTAATATTTTAGATGTTAGCCAAACTATCATGGATGAATATTTTACCATGATTATGTTATTAGATTTATCTAAAATTAACGTCACTTTTGATGAAGTCAAAAATACTTTAGTACATACCGGTGAGCAGTTAAAAGTTAAAGTGAATATACAACGAGAAGAAATTTTTGATGCAATGCATCGTTTATAAGCTCAATTTTATATTTTTACGAAAGGATAGAACTAATGGAAACAAAACAGATCCTCGAAACAATTAAAATGATAGAGGAAGAAAAACTTGATATCCGCACAATAACCATGGGTATATCTCTTCTTGACTGTATTGATAGTGATGGTGCAAAAGCGCGTCAAAAAATCTACGATAAAATTACGCGATTAGCTAAAGATTTAGTTAAAGTTGGTGATCAAATCACTTCTGAATTTGGTATCCCTATTATTAATAAACGTATTTCGGTTACACCTATATCATTGATTGCAGGCGCAAGTGGCGATAAAGACTATGTTGCCTTTGCTAAAACACTCGATGAAGCAGCCAAAGCGGTTGGTGTTAATTTTATAGGTGGATTTTCTGCATTAGTGCAAAAAGGTTACCATAAAGGTGATGAAATTCTTATTAAATCAATTCCACAAGCATTAGCGCAAACCGAACGAGTTTGTTCATCAGTTAATGTCGGTTCTACTCAAACTGGTATTAATATGGATGCAGTAAAGCAAATGGGACAAATTATTAAAGAAGCGGCCGCATTAACCGCCGACAATAGTAGTATGGCTTGTGCAAAATTAGTGGTATTTGCTAATGCAGTTGAAGATAATCCATTTATGGCTGGTGCTTTTCATGGTGTTGGTGAAGCTGACTGTGTGATTAATGTCGGTGTGAGTGGGCCGGGTGTAGTTAAGCGAGCATTGGAAAAAGTTAAAGGTCAGCCTTTTGATGTTGTTGCTGAAACAATTAAAAAAACTGCCTTTAAAATAACTCGTATGGGGCAACTGGTAGGTAAAGAAGCATCAGAACGTTTAGGCGTTAAATTTGGGATTGTTGATTTATCTTTAGCGCCAACTCCAGCTATCGGTGACTCAGTAGCACATATTTTAGAAGAAATGGGACTAGAAGTTGTTGGAACACATGGAACTACCGCTGCACTAGCGATGCTTAATGATGCCGTGAAAAAAGGTGGCGTAATGGCTTGTGGCCATGTAGGTGGATTAAGTGGTGCGTTTATTCCTGTCTCAGAAGATGCTGGTATGATTGATGCGGTAAACAATGGGGCACTAAATCTTGAAAAATTAGAAGCCATGACCTGTGTTTGCTCTGTAGGGCTTGATATGATTGCTATTCCTGGTGATACGCCAGCTGAAACTATTTCAGCAATTATTGCTGATGAAGCAGCAATAGGAGTAATTAATCATAAAACTACGGCGGTCAGAATTATTCCTGCGGTAGGATTGAAAGTAGGCGATAATATTGAATTTGGTGGTTTACTTGGCCATGCGCCTGTAATGCCAGTAAATAAATTTAGTTCATGCGATTTTATTAGTCGTGGTGGGCGTATTCCTGCTCCAATTCACTCCTTTAAAAATTAATTTATTGTGACTCTGTTGATAATACTTCTTTATGGCAGAGTCGCAAATTATTTCTCATCATAAACCATATCGATGATATAGACTCATTATTTAGTGTGCTTATTCTAAATTAACCATATATGCAATATTATTTGCTATTCAATTATCGCTCTTGATTTATTTTATAAAAAACAATTTTTTAAACCAAATACCATTAGGTTAATTGTCGATTATAGGGATGCCAATCAATATCAATAATTCTAAACAACTTTAATGTTTCACTCTTGAAAAGGTATAATAGGAATAATATTAATGGATAAGTTATCAATAAAAGAGAATAAATATTCTCATCTAAAAAGGTTTGAGGAGTATATAGTGTTTAAACATAAACACTATCAATAAATAATGATGAAAACAGAACTCTATTTTCAACGCTTTAGTGGTATCGCTAGACTGTATGGTGAAAACGCATTACAACGTTTTTCTCAATCTCATGTCTGTGTCATTGGTATTGGTGGCGTAGGGTCTTGGGTCGCTGAATCGCTTGCTCGAAGTGGTATTGGACAAATTACTTTGATAGATATGGATGATGTTTGTATTACCAATACTAATCGTCAAATTCACGCTTTAAAATCTAATATAGGTAAAGCAAAAACCTCGGTGATGGCGGATCGAATTTTACAGATTAATCCTGAATGTGTTGTTAATGAAATAGATGATTTTATTAATGCCGATAACGTTATGGATTATTTAGGTTCTAAACAACATCCTCGTTATGACTATATTATTGACGCAATTGACAGCATCAAAGATAAAGCTGCCGTTTTGGCATATTGTAAGCGACAAAAATTAAAGGTCATTACGATCGGGGGAGCAGGGGGACAAAAAGATCCTACCCAAATTAAAATCGCTGACTTAGCGAAAACAATTCAAGATCCTTTAGCGGCTAAATTGCGCGAGCGATTAAAAAATGATTATAAACTTAATAAAGATAGTAAAGGTAAATTTGCTATTCCATGTGTTTTTTCAACTGAACAATTAACTTATCCGACATCTAATGGCCAAACTTGTTTAATGAAAAGCCAAGCACAAGGCGTCAAGAAAATGGATTGTGAATCAGGATTTGGGGCAATTACAACTGTCACGGCAACATTTGGTTTTGTGGCAGTTAGTTATGTGTTAAATAAGTTAAGCATTATATAATGTTTATTATTTATTTACGCTAAAAAAACAGATTTTTTGCTTTGTTGTAAATTGTTTTTTCTTGAAATGCTGCGATATTAAATTAATAGAATTTTGAATTTTAATCAGCAAAAAACAATAAAAATATTTGCTATTTTAAATAACATTCATTTTTTGTGAATATCTTATTGTGTAAAGTAAAAAACTGATTTACGATATCCAACAATTTCGTTTTGCTATTATATATATGCTTTAAATATGTTCAAGGAAGACGCCAAACGATCCAAGTTTATTTTTTAATTTTCAAGGAGAAATCTATGGCAGTAACCAATATGAATGAGTTAAATGAGTTAATGACTCGAGTTAAAAAAGCTCAGGAAACTTATTCTACTTATACTCAAGAGCAAGTTGATAAAATCTTCGTGGCAGCAGCAACAGCGGCAGCCGCAGCTCGAATCCCTCTTGCACAGCAAGCTGTTGCTGAATCAGGAATGGGGATTGTAGAAGATAAAGTTATTAAAAACTTATTCGCTGCAGAGTATATTCTTAATAAATATCGCAATGACAAAACTTGTGGCGTTGTTGCTGAAAATGAGTCTTATGGTACCATTACCATAGCGGAGCCATTAGGGATTATTTGTGGGATCGTGCCGACTACAAACCCAACTTCAACCGCAATTTTTAAATCATTAATCAGTTTGAAAACTCGTAATGCGATTGTCTTTTCACCACATCCACGCGCTAAAAAATCAACAATTGAAGCTGCCCGTATTGTATTAGATGCGGCAATTAAAGCTGGTGCACCAAAAGATATCATTGGTTGGATTGATGAGCCATCTATCGAATTATCAAATGCCTTAATGCATCATGATGATGTTGCTGCAATCTTAGCAACCGGTGGCCCAGGTATGGTTAAAGCCGCTTATAGTTCTGGTAAACCAGCATTAGGTGTTGGGGCAGGTAATACTCCTGTAATTATCGATGAAACTGCTGATTTAAAACGTGCTGTTGCATCAGTACTTATGTCTAAAACTTTTGATAATGGTATGATCTGTGCTTCTGAGCAAGCTATCGTTGTCGTTGATTCAGTTTATGATGAAGTACGTGATTTATTGACTCAATATGGCGCTTATGTTTTAAATGCTAAAGAAACAAAAGCTGTTCAAGGTATCATCTTAAATGATAAAGGCGCTTTAAATGCTAATATCGTAGGTCAACCAGCAACTAAGATTGCAGAAATGGCTGGCATTAAAGTTCCTGCAGGTTCTAAAGTACTTGTTGGTGAAGTAAGTAAAGTAGATTTATCTGAACCATTTGCTCACGAAAAACTTTCACCAACATTAGCTATGTTTAAAGCTAAAGACTTTAATGAAGCGGTAGATAAAGCTGAAAAACTTGTTGAAATGGGCGGTATGGGACATACTTCAGTACTTTATACTGATCAAGATAGTAATCGTGATCGTGTTGCTTATTTTGGCAGTAAAATGAAAACATGTCGTATTTTAATCAACCAACCAGCTGCTCACGGTGGTATCGGTGATTTGTATAACTTTGATTTAGCTCCATCTTTAACATTAGGATGTGGTTCTTGGGGTGGTAACTCGGTCTCAGAAAATGTCGGCCCGAAACACTTAATCAACAAGAAAACAATCGCTAAGAGAGCAGAAAACATGTTATGGCACAAATTACCAAGTTCTATCTATTTTAAACGTGGCTCGCTTCCAGTTGCTTTAAATGAAGTGATTGAGCAAGGTGCCAAACGAGTATTTTTAGTAACCGATAAATTCTTATTTAATAATGGCTACTCTAAACAAATTACTGATCAACTTGAAGCACAAGGTGTGATTTGTGAGACTTTCTTTGATGTTGAAGCTGACCCAACATTAAGCGTCGTGCGTAAAGGTACTGATTCAATGATAGCATTCCAACCGGATACTGTTATTGCTTTAGGTGGTGGTTCACCAATGGATGCGGCGAAAATTATGTGGGTTCTTTATGAACACCCAGAAACTAAATTTGATGAATTAGCATTACGTTTCATGGATATTCGTAAACGTACTTGTCATTTCCCTAACATGGGTAAAAAAGCAAAACT
Organism: Gilliamella sp. A7; assembly: GCF_002142015.1. Classification (NCBI taxonomy): domain Bacteria; kingdom Pseudomonadati; phylum Pseudomonadota; class Gammaproteobacteria; order Orbales; family Orbaceae; genus Gilliamella; species Gilliamella sp. A7. The sequence goes on along the minus strand of NZ_NASN01000052.1, from coordinate 2,219 downwards.
AATTTGCGTGACAACCACATCTGGTACTGGGTCTGAAGTGACACCGTTTGCGGTAGTTACTGATGATGCAACTGGCCAAAAATATCCATTAGCTGATTACGCAATTACACCAAACATGGCAATTGTCGATGCTAACTTAGTTATGAATATGCCAAAATCACTTTGTGCTGCTGGTGGTTATGATGCGGTAACTCATGCTTTAGAAGCTTATGTGTCAATTATGGCAAGCGAGTTTTCTGATGGTCAAGCATTACAAGCATTAAGCTTATTAAAAGCTTACTTGCCAACAAGTTACAAAGAAGGAGCAAAAAATCCTATCGCTCGTGAAAAAGTGCATAATGCTGCAACTTTAGCCGGTGTTGCGTTTGCTCAATCATTCTTAGGTGTTTGCCACTCAATTGCCCATAAAATTGGTGCGGCATTCCACATTCCTCATGGTGTAGCGAATGCGATGCTAATTAGTAATGTTGTTCGCTTTAATGCAACGGATAAACCGACTAAACAAGGTACATTTAGCCAATATGGTTATCCTCAAGCTGTAAGACGTTATGCAGAGATTGCTGATCATCTTGGCTTAACTGTAGCAACAGATAAAGACGAGAAGAAAGTTGAGAAATTAATTGGCTGGTTAGATCAATTAAGAAAAGATCTAGATATTCCTTTCTCTATCAAAGAGTTTGGTGTAGATGAGAAAACTTTCTTAGCCCAAGTTGATCAACTTGCAGTTGATGCATTTGATGACCAATGTACTGGTGCTAACCCTCGCTATCCTTTAATTGCAGAATTAAAACAAATTCTACTTGATACTTACTATGGTCGTGCGTATCAAGATAAAGGTGATATTAGTGAAGATGTAGCTGTTAACACTGCAGCTAAAGGTGTAGCTGCAACTACAACTAAGAAAAAAGAACCTAAAAAGAAATAATTTAAAAGATTTTTCTTGATTAGCAAAAGCCTGAGATAATTTATATCTTGGGCTTTTTTATTTTTTAATTTTGTTAAACAAATAAATTATACTTGAGATTTGCTTTAGTTGTGCGTATCAAGATTAAAATGATGTTAGCAAGATATAGCTGTTTACACCGTAACTGAAGGGATGCTGCAACTACAACTAAGAAAAGAGTATCTAAAAAGAAATAATTTAAATATTATTCTTAATCAGTAAAAGCCTGAGATAATTTATATTTCGGGCTTTTTTATTTTTTAATTTTATTAAGCGAACAAATCTTGCTTGAAATTAACTATGTTACTGGGTCAAGATAAGAAGTGATATTCATAAAAATTTTGCTATTAATACCGTTTTAAAGGTTATTTTGTAACTAAAATCACGAATAAAGTATAAAAAAATAAATAATTTAACATATTAATTTTGATTAAAAAAAATCCTGAAATAGTTTATATATCAATCTTTTTGGGTTTTTTTGATTTTTTTTTAAGCAAACAATAAAAAAAATGTTTTTTTTGCTTGCAAGCTTAAATGTTCTAGTACATAATGCGCAGCACTTAGGCCGGCTTAGCTCAGTAGGTAGAGCAACTGACTTGTAATCAGTAGGTCGCCAGTTCGATTCCGGCAGCCGGCACCATTTTCCTAAGTAAACAGTTTATAATGATTCGGGGTGGGGTTCCCGAGCGGCCAAAGGGAGCAGACTGTAAATCTGCCGTGTCACACTTCGAAGGTTCGAATCCTTCCCCCACCACCATTATCTAACATTAGCAATTGCTAATTGAAGCATTTAGGTAGCCGAGTTTGAACATGCGGGCATCGTATAATGGCTATTACCTCAGCCTTCCAAGCTGATGATGCGGGTTCGATTCCCGCTGCCCGCTCCAATTGCTGATATAGCTCAGTTGGTAGAGCGCACCCTTGGTAAGGGTGAGGTCGGCAGTTCAAATCTGCCTATCAGCACCATTCTTGTTAATTTCCTAAACCTTCTAAAAAAATTAGATTTAACTGCTTTAGAGCTTGTCACTTGACGGCTTTATCTGGTATCATTCAGAGCTAATTTTAAGTTAGTATTATGTTAAAACTAAATATGATACTTGGTTAATGTGGTGAATCACCACCGATTTGTATTACATTGAGGGACAATAAATGTCTAAAGAAAAATTTGAACGTACAAAACCCCACGTTAACGTTGGTACAATCGGCCACGTTGACCATGGTAAAACAACTTTAACTGCAGCGATCACATCAGTATTATCTAAAAAATACGGTGGTC
>NZ_NASN01000051.1:0-17868 GCF_002142015.1 Gilliamella sp. A7 | reverse complement strand
AAGCTATACCCTAAATTATATCACCCTAAAAATAATCAGTTATTAGATAAACAAGCATCAATGATTGAAAACTATGATCCTGTTACAAATTTTAATGATGATTTAGAATTAGTAATACAACGAATTGATTTAGATAATTTTATTCATTCTTTACTGCAAAACGATAGTGATAATTTTTGTAATGAAGATTACCAAAATATTTTGTTTTCATTAAAAGAATTAGTTTGCTCTAAAGCAAAAAAATGGAGCCAAGACGAAATAAATAACGAGTTAGATAACTTATTAAAGGGGATGAGTAAAAGACGCTTAGAATCTATGTGGTCAAAACTCAATAAAAAATATAAATCTTAAATTACCCTCAATTATTCCGCAAACGAAACTATGATTTCGCATGCGGAGCATTTCCGATAAAAATCGCCATAATTACCTCATTAGTTAATTAAACATTATTAATTCAGTGAGGAAAAACAATGCAATTAAATACAATCCAAAAATATTACTCTCTTGATGAATTAGCGTTAATGTTAGGCTGTTCTAAAAATACATTACGCTACAATCCAAAATTCCCTAAAGGCATTCAATTATCAAAACGTCGAACGGTTTATGATATCACCGAAGTAAAAGCCTACTTAGAAAGCAACCGAGTACAGTAGGAGGCTTTCAATGTCATATTCAATCACACCAGAACAACACAAAGCCATTAGGGATAAATACGGTATCCAATATGATCGCCTTGTCCGTGAAAATGAGAGATACAAAATTACTAGTATCGCCCGTTCAACAGCATGGCAACTTGAGAAAGACGGTAAATATCCATTAAGAAAATCTTTAGGTGCTAACTCATGCGGTTGGTCATTAGTGGAATTACTTCACTGGATCGACAATCCGCCAGTAGTTGAAAAAATTAATCAACCGACTAAACGCCGAGGGTTTGCTAATGGGAGCTATTAAGATGATAGTTAAACAAGATGAATTAAGCATCATAAAATTTGATGGCATCAAAGTACGAATTATTACTTATTTGGGTGAACCTTGGTTTATTGCTAACGATGTGTGTTTGGCGTTAGAGCATAGCAATCCAACCAAAGCAATTAAATCATTAAATAGCCTTGAATTAATGACCCTAACTTTAAGTTATAGTCATTCAGGCAAAAGAGGCGGGGCAAGAAAATTGTTAGCTGTATCTGAATCAGGATTTTACAAGTTGATCGCTAGAAGCAGAAAAGCAATTCAACAAGGAACATTTGCTTATCGATTTAGTAACTGGGTATTTGGTGAAGTTATTCCAGCAATTCGCAAAACTGGTGCTTATGGTGTGCCTTGGGCTTTCTTGAATGATCATGCTAAACGTGAAAAAGAATATCTTATTGAATCAAGCAAAAGAGGACGTAATTTAGAAGCTTGTAAAAAATGGAAAGCTAATTTGATAGCAGAAGAGCAAGCACTATGGAAAAAATATCAACCAGAATTGATTTAATAAAAAAGGCAACTTATCACAGTTGCCCATATTCAATCACTAAAATCAATTAATTAAGGTATATTAATGTCAATAGAACTAATCAAAAGCATTGAACTTGTGCCAAAGCGTAACGCGTTTAAAGCACGTTCTTATAATAACGCAGTGTTAAAAAAATGGGTAGATTTCGGAAGCGTTCGAGAGCATTTTAGTTATGCTTTTGGAGTGATTCCTCTTGATTGCAATTCTTTTCTTAAAACTCTTTTTATCCAAGTTGCTAAATTTGTATCGCCATCTTTTGCAGCTTCTTCTTCTAGTTGTTGCCTAAATTCTTCAGTTAACCGCATTTGGTATTGTGGTGATCTTTTTCCCTTTGGTGTTGACATGGTACTTACCCTATATTATTATAATTACATGGTAACGACCATTATAATGGTAACGACCAAAAAAGCAATCCCTCGAAGTGGTGGAACACTATCGAGGGATCTAACCACAATAACATTAAATGAGGTAATGATTATGGCTAACCGCTATGATAGCGCACACCTACGTGCAAGACAATCCAAACTATATAAATTCTATGACCTTTCAACCGCTCAAGTTATCCAAACTACAGCAACAACCGAACGCCAAGCACGGAAAAATTTAGGCAAGCAATCTCTTATTTTTATTGCCAGAATTCAAATAACGCCAATCATTGAACGAGTCAGAACTTGGGGAGGTTACAGTCATGAATAATGCTCATAACCACCGATTAATAAATAATATTGAAACTAAACTAGCACAAGCACAAAGCATGATTAAGGTAATTTTGGATAATCACAATTATAAAGATGAGGGATTAGATGAGCCTTTTATTGATCATTGCGATACAGGTAATTTACTTTGGACAGCAGGAGACTTAATCGAAGATGCGTATAAGGAGTTATTAAAAATTGATATCAAAGGAGATGACAATAATGCCTAATATCTCTTTAGATGCAGTTGATACTATCAACTCTAAACTCGATCAAGCAAACGCTATTACAACCCTATTAATGTGTGAATGTAATGAAGATACCAAATTAAGTAATGAGTTACGCTCATATGTGCTTTGGGCTATATCAGACTTAATAACTGATTCTAAGAAACTATTTAGTAGTGAAACTGAATCTAAGGGTCGAAAAAATGAAAATAAATGAAATTACAACCCAAGCCGTAGGTAAATGGGATTATGTCTTTCAATCATTGGGTATTGAGGTGGGTAATGGCAAGCATTGCCCTTGTCCTGTCTGTGGGGGTAAAGATAGATTTAGATTTGATAACCAAAATGGTAGAGGTACGTACATCTGTAACCAGTGCGGTAGCGGTGACGGCTTAAATCTTATCAAAAACTATTATCATTGTGATGCTAAAGAAGCTAGTAGTAAAGTAGCGGAATGCTTAAATTTAAGAAACACTTCCACAAACTCGGATTTGAAATCCGACCTACAAGACAACATACCAGAGAATCCTGTATGTAAAAAGGTTAAGTATTTGCTATCTAAAGCAATATTAGGTCAATCGGATTACCTCACTGAAAAAGGGTTAACCTTTGATTTACCCTTGTTAGATAACGGGCGCATTTTTGTGCCCATGCTGAATCTTCATAATGAATACGCAGGCGGTCAATTTATCGAGCCAAATGGAAATAAGCGCTTAATGAGAGGATCAAATAAGAAAGGTGCTTTTATATGGGTCTGCCCAAATTTGGGCAGACCTGACGAGGTAAACAAAGAATTACTCACAGCTACCGAGATTATTATTTGCGAGGGATTAGCTACAGGTATATCGATAGCGGTATTCCGCCATCGGTCACTGGTGATATCTGCTATTGATGCAGGCAATCTTATTCATGTAGCTAAAGCTGTCCGTGAGGTTAACTATACCGCAAATATTATCATTGCTGGTGATAATGATATAGGTAGTCATAAAAATACAGGTAAAGAAAAAGCGATAGAAGCGGCTAAAGCGGTAAATGGTTATTACACAATCCCTGACACTGATTATAAATGTGATTGGGATGATTATAGGCAACAACATGGCATGAATAAAACTACAGCGGTATTTGACAGCAATATCAAAAAAGCTGAATGTAACTTACAAGGTAAAAGTCAAGACGTTGGCATTACGAAAAATGCCCATAATCCCATTCACGACTTATCGCAAATGCAAGCCAGCCAGAAAGCAGATGTACTCATAGAGCATTATGAGAATAATCTATCCTTAGATATGGTGACAAATGAGGTATATATCTATAAAGATAATGTTTGGCAAATGATTTCTGAAATGGATCTTAAACGTGAACTAGTCCAGTTGTTTCGACAATCAAATGCTCATTATTCAGAAAAAGGCATTAAATCGACCATTGATACAATGAAGCTTCAAATACCATTAAAAAACGAACCAGCGAGAAATTTAATAGGTTTTAAAAACGGTGTATTTGACCTTGATACTCGTACTTTTAAATCTCATTCAAAAAATCACTGGTTACAATCAATTAACAATGTTGATTTTATTGATAGTGTATCGAATGAAAATTTAGAGCATCATGCGCCTAATTTTTATCAATGGTTGTCACGTTCCGCTAAAAAAGACACTATCAAGATGGATGCTATAAAAGCAGCATTATATATGATATTGGCTAATCGTTATGACTGGCAATTATTTTTAGAAGTAACAGGCGCAGGTGGTAGTGGTAAAAGTGTCTTTGCTGATATTGCCACAATGTTAGCAGGTAAAAACAATACGGTATCTGCCAATATGGAATCACTTGAAAAGCCAAGAGAAAGATCTCTTATTGTTGGACAGTCGTTAATTATTTTACCCGATCAAGCAAAATATATCGGTGAGGGTAACGGTATTAAGGCAATTACGGGTGGTGATGATGTGGCTATAGATGAAAAATATAAGAAACCTTATTCGACTAAAATACAAGGAGTGATACTTGCGATAAATAATAACCCGATGACATTTAGCAATGATGACGGGGGAATATCTAGGCGGAGGGTAATTTTTCACTTTGGCGAGCCAGTTCCTGCTAATGAACGCGACCCAATACTAAAAGATAAAATACGTGGTGAATTGTCTGTGATAATCCGTCATTTATTCAATTACTTTGAGGATGATAACAAAGCTAAATTATTGTTAATTGAGCAACAAAAATCATCTGAAGCAATTGAAGTTAAGCGATTAACCAATCCACTTATTGATTTTTGTAGTTATCTCTTTGCAACCGATAAACCTGACGGCATGATGATAGGAAAATACTCAACGCCAGTACAATTTAAGCGATTCCTATATCATGCCTATATTACTTTTATCGAAAATAATAATCTAAAAAATCCGTTATCACTTAGGAACTTTGTTAATGCTCTACCTGCTGCAATGAAAGAGTATGGCTTGGAGGTCATTATAAGAGCAAGGCATGGTGAGGGACGTAGGACTAACTTACATCTTGATTATGACAAGTGTAATGACTGGTTTCCTGATGCTGCGTTAGAAGAAAATAATATTAACTATAATAAAAGGTAACAAAATGAAAAGACTAATTGATACTAAAATTATGGCGATTGCATTAGATGAAATGTTGCATGATCCTATTAAAATAAATCAAATAACAAACGAATTTAGCAATCTAAAAATGTATGTACAAAACCAGCGCAAAATTTTGGATAAGAAACGAACTAATAATGAATTAACTGAATTAGAGGAATATTTTATTTTCCCCGCTTTAGATGATGTTTATTTTTATTTATTAGATAGCCTAAAAAGTAACGCCAAACCTAGTGGCGAAATGAAGAGAATTGTTAGTGATATACCAAGTAGAATTGATTATTGGCTAATACAAATAAAATAATTCTGTTCTGATGCTTTCTGATTAATTTTACCTAATTCATTGAATTAACAATATTATTTTGTTTTGTTAGACTGCAGTTTGGGTTAATAGTATAACCACGAATTAGCGCAGATATGGCAGTCTAAAACCAAAGCGCAGCATCTTTCATAGCCTAATCGCTATTCCCACTTAAAGCCTTTCATATCTCGCTGTAAATAAAGAATAAATAAAGGTAAATAATAACGATATGAAAAAACTTATTGAATTACGTCAATTAAAAGCGACCAAAGTAGCAGAAATGCGCTCAATGCTTGACAAAGCAGAGCAAGAAAACCGCAGTATGACACCAGAAGAAAAGACACAATTTGATACTATAAAAGCAAAAGTTGAAGAGTTGAACACTGAAATTTCTAACTATGAAACTTTAGCCAATGAAGAGCGAAGTTTAGCAGATAAGAGCAAACCAGTAGATAAAAAGCTTACTAACGAAGAATTACGCAACTATATCCGTACTGGTGAGGCTCGTTCATTGTCTACTGCTGTACCTGCTGATGGTGGTTATACAGTAATACCTGAATTAGACAAAGAAATTATGCGTCAGTTATCTGATGAATCAGAAATGCGTGCAATTTGTACCGTTAAAAAAATCGGCTCAAATGAATATAAAAAGTTGGTATCAGTTGGTGGTGCGATAGTTAATCACGGCGAAGAGGGAACGGCACGAACAGAAACGGCTACACCTAATCTTGAAGAAGTATCAATCAAGTTATATCCAATTTACGCTTATCCTAAGACTACCCAAGAAATTCTAGATTTTAGTGATTTAGATGTTTTGAGTTGGTTAACGGATGAAATCAAAGATACTTTTGTCGAAACAGAAGAAATTGATCTTATTAGTGGTAATGGAACCAAGAAAGCCAAGGGATTTTTATCATATCCACAAGCGGTACAATCTGATAAAGAGCGTCCATTTGGCACTTTAGAAAAAATGACAGTAACAGCTATCACCGCAGACAGTTTAATTGATTTACTTTTTAAACTTAAAAAGAAATATCGTAAAAATGCTGTATGGACAATGAACTCAAATACTGCAGCAACATTACAAAAACTTAAAAATGGTAATGGCGATTATATTTGGCGTGATGGCTTGAAAGCTGGCGATCCCGATATGCTTTTAGGTAAACCTGTTCATTATTTAGAAAATATGAATGATAAAGGTGCTGTTGTTGCAGTTGGTGATTTTAAACGCGGTTACTATATTGTTGATCATGAAACAGGTGTAAGAACTCGCCCAGATAACATTACAGAACCGGGATTCTATAAAGTCCATACTGATAAATATCTCGGTGGTGGTTTAGTCGATTCTAACGCTATCAAAATCTTAGAAGTATCTGCTGGTAAATAATAACAGGGCTATATGCCCTTTTGAGGTTGATATGGATAAGAAAAAATATGAAATCAGAAGTACCGAAGTCGTTAGGGACGATACTAAGCTAGTCGGTTATGTGGTGAAGTGGAATAGCCGTTCACAATTGATATGGGGTGAATTTTATGAGCAGTTCGCACCAAAAGCATTTAGCCAATCATTGAGTAATAATCCTGATATTCGCGCTTTATTTGAACATGACCACAAAGCCCTATTAGGTCGGACTATCTCTAATACCTTAATTCTGGCTGAGGATGATATTGGTTTGCGATTTCAATTAACACCGCCAGACACTCAATTAGGGCGTGATTTGCTCGTTAGTGTGGATCGTGGTGATATTCGTGGTATGTCATTTGGTTTTATAGCCACAGCTGAATCATGGGATTTTAATCAAGAGCCATGTTTAAGAACGGTAAATACTGCTGAACTATTTGAAATAACTGTCACGAGTATGCCTGCCTACCAAGAAAGTGATATACAAATAGCCAAACGTTCAATGCTTGAAGCTAAAGCTAAATTTCAGCCTGATTTAAGCAAGGCATGGCTTGATCTGATGGAGTTATAAAAATGTGGCTATTTAATCGAAAAAAAACAGAACAGCGCAGTATGACTGTAGACGAGCTAATCTCTTATCTTGGCTTGCCTAATACCAATTCAGGTGAGTATGTTTCTCCTAATTCAGCAGAAGCATTACCTGCGGTTATGAATGCTGTGACAGTTATTAGTGAAGCAGTTGCCTCAATGCCTTGCTATCTTTACAAACTTAATAAAAAAGGTGAACGTGAACGAATCTCAGACCATCCCGTCGAATACTTACTCAACGAAATGCCAAACAGAAAGCAAACACCTTACCAGTTCAAAAGAACCATGATGCGCCACTGTTTATTGGGTGGTAATGCCTATGCGGTTATTCATTGGGGAAAAGATGGGCGACCGCAAGGGCTGGAAAGTTTTCCACCGTATGCCGTAACACCTAAACGGCTTGGCAATGGCAAATATGCTTACTCAATTGTTGATGAGGACGGCAATGTTACCAATTACTTACAAGATGAAATATTGCATTTGCGTTATGCGAGTGATGACGGTTTTCTCGGACGTTCTCCCGTTACTATTTGTCGAGAAGCGATAGGATTAGGACTTGCCCAGCAACGCCATGGCTCATCTATCATGAAAAACGGACTAATGGCAAGTGGTTATGTCTCTATGGCTGAATGGATGGATGATGCAAAAGGGAAAAAAGCCTTAAATGCATTAGAACGTTACAAAGGTGCAAAAAATGCAGGTAAAACACCAATACTTGAAGGAGGAATGAAATACGAGCAGTTAGGCATGAGCAATCAAGATGCCGAGTGGCTGCAAAGTAGACGGTTTACTATTGAGGACATAGCTCGAATATTTAACATTAGCCCGATGTTTCTACAAGAATATTCCCATAGTTCATATAGTAACTTTTCAGAAGCTACACGTTCATTTTTAACTTTAACGCTTAGACCATGGCTTACCAATTTTGAACAACAATTAAAAGACGCATTAATGATTGATATTAACAATGATAAAAGCCGTTATCTAATTGAGTTTGATACATCGGACTTGATGCGTACCAGTCCAATAGATCGCTTTAACAGCTATAACATAGCGATTAAATCAGGAGTAATGAATCCTAATGAAGCAAGATTAAGAGAGGGTTTATTACCTTATGAGGGCGGTGAAGAATTTAGCCAAGCGTGGAAGCAAACAGTAGAAGTTAAAAAGGATAATGCTGAATGATTATAGGGCGATTAAGACAGCGCATTATCTTACAGAAATTCGAGAGCTACCGAGATCCATTTGGTCAAATTATTAAAGGATGGAAAGATATTGCAAACGTATGGGCTGAGGTTAAAGCAGTAACTGGTAAAGAGCTTATGTTATCACAGCAAGAGATGAGCGGTACCACTATAAGGGTTTATATTCGCTACCGTAAGGATATTGATACCACTTGGCGGATTAAGTACCTGATAGCTGGCTCACAATATTTAAATATTAAAGCTGTATTACCTGACGCAAAAAGAACTTATTTAGAATTGTTATGTGAGGCTGGTTTAAACGATGGCTAATATTACCTTACAAGAAGTTAAGTTACATTGCCGTATTGATGACAGTGACACCTTAGAAGATAGCTTACTTCAAATCTATATAGATGCTGCTCTTGAAGCCTGTCAAAAACATATCGGTAAATCATTTGAGGTACAGGAATTTACTCCAGCAATCAAAGCTGGATGTTTAATGTATATTGCTCACCTCTATGAAAATAGGGAAATGGTCACAAGTAGCATAGTAAATCAAGTACCATTAGCAATATCATCATTATGGAGCATCTACCGTGACCCAGCTATCTATTAGGTGAGCCATGCCAATACAACCATTAAAGAGATGTTCATATCCTAATTGTCGTAACCGTGTTAAATCAGGGCGATGTAATGAGCATAGAAGAGATAAACAGCAAGATAAAGCACGAGGAACAGCAGCACAACGAGGCTATAATCATCGATGGCAAATATATCGAGCTGAGTACCTTAGGCATAACCCACTATGCAAGATGTGTAATGACAAAGGATTACTCACTCCTGCTACTGTGATAGACCATATCAAACCGATTGAGGATGGACAAAGTGATCCTCTCTTTTGGCAAGCAAGTAATCATCAACCATTATGTCGAGACTGTCATAGCTATAAGACAAGAGTAATCGATAAACGAGGATTTGGGTCATCTTCATAATAAAGACAACTGATAGCAGTCCTCAGATATGATGAGTGGGTAGGGGGGAATGTTCAAAGAAATTCAAAAAGCTAAAAGACCACCACCCTCCTCAAATTTTTATGCACAGTGATTTTTTAGAAAGTAGAGAGAAAACAATAATATGAAAGCACCTAAATATTTGGATAAATTAGCAAAGGAACAATGGAAACTCAGAGCAGACCAGTTAGCTAGTCGTGATGATATTCAGCCAGCCGATTGGACTAATTTAGAATTGTTTTGTGTTAATTATTCTATGTACCGTAAAGCAATGGAAGATATTGCAAAGCGTGGATTTTCAATTGTTAACTCACAAGGTACGGAAAGTCGCAATCCTGCATTAAGTGCAAAATCAGAAGCTGAAAAAATCATGATTAAAATGGCTTCATTGCTTGGCTTTGATCCTGTTAGTCGTCGCAAAAATCCTGTAGAAGTTGAAGAGGAAGACGAGCTTGACCGCTTGGCATAATTACGCATTATCGGTTAAAAATGGCGATATTCCTGCTTGTAAACGCTTAAAACAGGCAGTAAACCGCTATTTTATTGATTTGGATAATCCTAATTATTATTTTGATAGTGAAATTGTCACTAAATTTGTTTCATTCTCAAGAGTCTGTCCACACGTTAAAGGTCATTTAAGAGCTAAACCTATTGAGCTTGAGCCGTGGCAGCAATTCTTATTTGCTAACCTGCTGGGATTTAAGCACGTTAAAACAGGATTACGCAAATACCGTAGTGCTTATGTGCAAGTACCGAGAAAGAACGCCAAATCGACTACAGCAGCAATCCTTGCTAACTGGTTTTTAGTCATGGAAAAAGGTCAACAAGATATCTATACTGCAGCCGTTAGCCGTGACCAAGCCCGAATCGTGTTTGATGATGCAAGACAGATGGCCATATTAAGCAAGCCAATAAAGAAAAGAGTCACCATTCAACAACATAAAATCATTAATCCTAAAACTAATAGTATATTAAGACCACTTGCCTCAAAAGCTTCAACGATAGAGGGAACTAATCCTAGTTTATCAATTGTAGATGAATACCACTTACACCCTGATAATGGTGTATATTCAGCTTTAGAGCTTGGAATGGGAGCAAGACCAGAAGGCATTTTATTTGCTATCACCACCGCTGGCAGTAATACCATATCAGCCTGTAAACAGCATTATGATTATTGTTGCCAGATTTTAGCCGGTGACGAAGTTAACGAATCGCAATTTGTACTTATTTACGAATTGGACGATGAAAGTGAAATTGATAACCCTGATTTATGGATAAAAGCTAATCCTAACCTTGATATATCGGTTGATAGTGGCGCCTTGGAGGACACGATTAAGAAAGCCAGAGGTATATCTTCCCAGTGGGTCGAAATGCTCACTAAACGCTTTAATATTTGGTGTAATGGGGCTACGCCTTGGGTAAATACTGGTAGCTGGGTTGCGTGTAAAGCTGATTATGCAGAAGAAGATTTAAAAGGGTTAGATTGCTATGCTGGATTAGATTTATCATCTACTAGTGATATTACTAGCGTCTGTTATTCGTTTCCGTTTGAAACAGAGGTAAGATTATTAACACGGCATTACATTCCTGAATATCAGCTTACTAACGTGGCTAACAAAAATAGGGAAATGTACCGTAAGTGGGTTAATCAGGGATGGATTCGAGTAACTAAAGGCGACTGTATCGATTATGACCAAATTCGTGATGATATTTTAAAAGACAGTGAGCAATTTAATATCAAATTAATTGGCTTTGATGTGTGGAACGCCACACAATTGAGAACGCAGTTACAAAATATCGGCTTAGACGTTGAGCCGTTCCCACAAACATACGCACGTTATAGCCCAACATCGAAAACTGCTGAGGTATTTATTAGTCGTAAACGCATTAATCACAATGGCGATCCTGTTTTGGCTTGGGCTATAGGTAATGTAGTGATGGAAACAGATGCAAATGCCAACATCAAGCCCAATAAAAAGAAAGCAGCCAACAAGATAGACCCAGCAGTTGCTTTCCTCATGTCATTCGGTACCTACTTACTTGAATATGGCGAGATAGATATCAACCTATCAGATGAACAAAAACAAGTATTAGACAATTTTAAAGGGATTGTTTTGTAGATTCATAAGTAAATATAAAAATAATAGATACATATACTATAATTAACAATCCTATAGAAATAGCTTCTTTTTTCACATGATTTCTTGATGTAATTTTATTATAAGCATGAAATCCCCATATCCCCCAAACAGTAAGAATTTCAATGATAAAAATAGGAATGCTGCTAAATCCTACTTGTTTAAATGTAAAGTAGTAAAACATAATTGTAAGAGCTATACTTCCAGTTGAACTATTTACTATTTCAACAATGTCTGAACATATTTTAGGTAACCCTTTTATTTGTTCTTTAAATGGTTTTATCATTTTTCATTCCTTATATCAAAAATAATCATTTTATTTTACTATGTCATTAACAACATACAACACTATAATAACACGAGGTTAATTTATTGATTATTAATAATTAATTTTGTTAGTGTTGTTAGTGTCATAAAATTACAAAAAAGAAGTTTTCTTTTAACTTTTTACTTTATTGTTAATAGATGTTATATTACATATCGGTGATAAGTTGAGTGGGTCATCAATATTTAATGTTATACATTATGTTATATGTTTAGCATATTGTTTTTATAATATCATTATATATCAATATGTTATCATTATAATTCGATCCCCTCACAACCCACCATTAAAATCCTATAAAATCAATAATTTACCTGTTACCTTTCCTTCCGATAAAATCTTAAAAAATATTAAGTGGCGGTAACTATATTTTTAATATGGTTTATATTTTGCCTGTTTATCTAATCTTAAATAACCCCTGACATAAAAATACTCTTTTGTTAAATTGGATTAATGCTAGCAAAATTTAACGTCGAGATTGACCTCTTGTTAGTTCAACGGTGTATAAACCACTTAAGTGGAATTTTTATGCGTAAAGCTTAGTCACGTCTATTTATGGTGGGCTGGTAAAGGGCTAGAAAGAGCGCCGTTTCATTGAGTGGTAAGACTAACCTTGTTCTGTTCTCAAAATAATATTAATTATAGTACGTTTATTCATCATAAGTATCTATTTCGCTAATCATTTGAACGAATAGAAAATGATTATTTAATTTTAGGAAATTGTTATTTAGGAAAACGCGCAAACATGATGAGGCAAATCGATGGGTTAAAAATAACGTTGGCAAAATATACTCGTGAGCCGTTGAATCAAGCCAATATTGGTACATATATCAAAATTTTGAGGATCACGAATTCAAAAAGGCCCGATATGGAATATGTTAGCGACTGATATCAATCAAGACATTTATGAATTACCCAAATTTCTAGCTCCCATTAATTCGATTTGGCTGGATAACCTAGCGATAGTATTTAGGCAGCGTTATGTTAAAAATGATTCGCATGCCGAATTTATTTTATATTTATCAAATCAATTACGTAATGAAAAAGATATTGATGAACTAAAAAAGGCGATACAAACAGTAGCGGACTTGGTAACTTTCGCAATTTATTAATGTATGTTCCTAATGGTAAATAGGATGATTTAAAACTTATTCTAGTTGGTGGGGTTGCAGCTAAAGATAACTTTGTCGATATTAAATCAGTCAGTCAAGATGATGTCTTAACAGCACACCGAGTACCACCATCACTGATGGGGATCACTCCTAAAAATACGAGTGAATTAGGCATCAAAAGTATTTGCCCGAAACGAAATTAAACCACTTTAGGTCAGATTTTTACAGCTCAATGATTGGATGGGAGAGGAGATTGTAATATTTGAACCTTATTCACTTGATTAATTAGCAATATTTATATATAAGAGATAATCGAAACAGATGTAATTAGCATCTGTTTTTTAATCTTAATTTAGGTATAGATAATATGATATGTTTTTGTTGTAAAAAAGAGATACCATTGGATTCAACATTTTGTTGCTATTGTGGAGAAAAACAAAAATCTCTTAATCAATCAATAATAAATCACAATAAAATAAACGGCGATAATAATATAAATAACAATATACTGGGAAATAATTATGGTCCAATAGTTATTAATAATCCTCAAGTCGCTAAAAATGATTGTTTTATGAGTCGAAATAGCATTAAGAAACTAAGTATTGTAGGGAAAACAGTAAAAACAAAATGGATAAGTATTATTAGTGCTATAGGTTTATTAGCTGATATTATAACCATTTTTACAAATGCTTTTACAGATATTTTAAATGTAAACTATTTTTTTATTTTTCTGTTTACACTGTTTTTTGGGATTTTGGCGGTAACTTTTGTAATTGGGTTATTACTAATTAGGTGCCGCTTTCTTCTTTTACCATTAGGGTATAGCCTTGAATCAAATAGATATGGAGCGGTTTTTATTACAAAAATTACAGGGAAATGTAATGTACATAAATGTGATGGAAACTTATCACTTAGACAAATAAAAATAAATAAAAATTATAGTGAAAATATTGTGCAATGTAATAGAAATCCAAGTCACAAATGGAAATTCGATTATTCTATTTTTGATGATTCTGATTTGAAATAATGACCTATCTTTCTATAACGATACCTGTGAGATTTTTTTATATATATACAGTTTGTCAGAATTTAAAATATTGTTTGATCCTCCGTTGATCTTTCGTTTTCGTGCAGTGTAGTCATACAGTTCAAAATTACAACTTTATTTATACAAAAATGAAATTTATGATATAACTTTTATATTGATTTTTAGAAAGAATTAGCAAGGAGGTAATAAAATGGCATATACAAACAAAGAAAAAATAAAGTTTGAAAGATATTTATTTAAAATTGCTGAACCAGAGTTAAAAAAAATTTATGGTGATTTCAATATTGTTGAAAATCAAACAGATACTTAACGCAGCTATTATATTAAATAATATAGTAGAAGAATTAGCATTGAAATTGTAACAGCTGACTCTAAAGAATTAATAGAGAACTTAAATGGAATACGGATGGCTAATCAATTAGCAGTACAACGAGTTATAAATGGTAATCAGATTGCGACATTGATAACTAAAGTAAGAGATAGTTTTAATAGTAACTAGTTATTTCCTAAATACACGTCATCCGCATTTTATAAACTGCCATATTCTAACTACTATAATTATGCTTTTAGAAAAAATTTTCTTTACGATAAATTAATTTATGTTTACTATCAAAATAACTCTGAACTAGATGGAGCTATTTTGATTTTCGATAAAAATAAAGAGTATGCTCTTAATTATTTATCAACTTACTGTCAATTATGTAAAAGCTTGTTTTCAGAAGACGAAATGAAATTAATGGTCAAAGTAAATACGGAAGTAAATATAAATAACATTGCAGCAGGATCATCAATTCAAGAAAAGTTAATTGAACAGCGATTAGATCAAAAAAGAAAAAACTGAAATAAGTATTAATTCACTTTCTTAATTTTATTATTATTAACCGTAAATTAGTAATTCAGCTTAGTGAAATTGAGAATTTGCTTATATTGATATAAGTGTAATCACTACAATCACAATTTGGCAGTGAACTGAACAAGGTTGGTATACCGCTTTTACGAGAACACGGCGAGCGTTTCAGCTCTCAGGGATTAATCTCAAATGGCTATATACAGGTAAAGAAAGCCCTAACATCAATGACAACATATAAAAAAATCTATTGAATTTTCAAACGATGATTTGGAGAAATTAAAGCGTATTTCGAAATTAAAAAAAAGAAGAAGCAATAGCAGATGATGAATATATGCTATTAAAAAATAGTATTTTTAAGAACTAAAAATAAGGATAGGGAGATGAAAAAAATTATTGCATTAGCTTTACCTTTGGCTGCATGCGTTTTATTTACATCACCAAGTTTTGCTGATAAAAGCGATGTACTAAGAGAACTAGCTGAAATTGCAAAAAAAAATTATGAAAAAAAATTCGGTGATTTTCCAATAGAAGTTGACGATAAGATGTCATTAAGAAATATAATTTCATCCGATGAATCAATAATTCATGATTACCGTTATAAAGGTAGTATAGATGAATTTCTTCAAAAAGATATTGATATATATGCAGATATATTTTTTGATAAAAAACTCTGTAAAAACGAAAAATTTGTATCATCTTTTGAAAACTATCTTGTTGATCTTGATCTTTTATATACATTTAACGATAAGACATCGGTATCAACGTTCAATATTAATGGGCTTTGTGAATATTTATATAGCGACGACTAACAATTATGTCTATCAGAAAACAAAAAAATGGCAAGTGGCTTTTTGAGAAATATCTGGAAGATGGGTGGTGCATTCGAAAAACGTTTGTCACAAAAGGCGAGGCCGCATACGAAAACTATATAAAGGAGCAAGCAATAACTAAGCATTAGATTGCTGAAAAAATGATAGGTGGTGCTTATTAGCTCTAATCGAAATTTGGCTCGACGCCCGTGGTAAGGCGTTAAGTGATGGTGAAAATGTGTAAACTAGTTTGCTATTTATTTCTAAAAGCATTAATAATCCACTAGCTAATAAATTTACATCGAAAATTTTTACAGACTACCGCACCAAGCGGCTGGATGGTGAAATATATCGCCCAGAACGAGTTAAAACCGTTGTACCTCGAACGTTAAACCTTGAGTTAACCTATATAAAATCGATGTTTAATGAACTGATACTAATGGGATAATAGAAACATAAAAAACCGGTTGAGCGCATCAGACAATTTACAATTGATGAGCAAGAAATGGCGTACCTGCTCCCAGACCAAATAAAATTGTTACTAGCATCAGCGGAGTAGAGCAAAGCAAAAGATTTAACGGTCATTGTTAAAATTGGTTTAGCAACTGATGCCATATGGAGTGCAGTTGAAAGTTTAAAAAGCTCTCAAGTCAAAGACGGGAAAATTACCTATATTAATACTTAAGGCAAGCATAACCCCGTCCCTATAAATGATGAACTTTTTAATTAAATTCCAAAAAAATGTTCAGCTTTTTACTCCGTATTACTTGGCTTTCCGTTCTGCCATTAAAAGAGCTGAAATAGAGTTACCAGATCAGCAATTATTGTATGTTTTGCGTTATACCTTTGTGACCTTTTTTATGATGAATGGTGATAATATATTACTATTGCAAAAAATACTTGGTCATACAGATATTAAAATGACAATGCGTTAGGCTCACTTTGCACCCAATCACTTTGAGGATGCCATTAGACAAAATCCATTTAATAACATCTAAGTGGTGGTAAAATGGCAGCCGTAATTGGTTTTATTCGGTTTTGGTCGGTTATTAATATTATTTTAATATGATTGTCTTCAAAATTTTTTTACTGACTGTTTCTGCGATCTTTTTATAAGATAAATGATTTCGGTTGGCATAAATTGCGATTGATACGTCATTCAGTGTCATTCTTGAGATGTAGTGGGAAAATTAAAATATTTCACAACTGTATATTTCCTATGATTCTGGAATCAATCAGAACAGTCGAATTATTTCTAAACTCTGTGATTCCAATTAATTACTCGAAAGATTAATCAATAATTATTTTATCTTTTTTTAATTTTTCATCTAATAGCTCTAACCCGGCAAAAATAGCTTTTTTTTGAGTCCCGCAGATTGTGGCTAATTTTTTGAGGAGTTCACTCTCTTGTTCTGTTAAATATGTACCTGGCAAACGAGGGCGTCCAGCGTTCCTGTCTCGATAAGCTTGTTCATTTTTTCGTTGTCTTTCTCTATTCATAATTTAACTCTGTATCAGATGAAATATAACATTCATCGCCGAGCGATGATTGATAACGATAAACGTATAACTTTTTGCTATTGCAAGTCATTAATAATAGATGCTTATTATCATAGTGCGTATTATACAATTGCCAAAAAGCAGCTTTTGCTAGCTCAAAGCTTGTTGTGTTTGTTCTCGTTTCTAGAAGTACTTCACTTCCGCCTTTTCTTTGTTTTAATACATAAATGCGGTAGGTTTTTAAATCTTGAGGTGCAACTATTTTCATTCTCTTAAATCATTGTAAATTTCTGTTATTGTACTGAATTTGTACTTTAATGACACTGTATAATAAATTGATCGAAGGTTATCCCTTTACCATCTACTATTAAACATCATCCTTTTTAAGGATTTTCAAAAAATTAACAATCAAACTCAAAGATAACATATTTTCGTTTTTGAAATTTATATTATTAATTAACATTATTATTAGAATAAAAAACATTAGATTTGTACAATCTAAAAAGGCTCTGCTAAGTCACTAAATTTTAGGTATAATAACTCAGTCATATAGAAATAGCTGACTTTTTGTA
>NZ_NASN01000050.1:0-18075 GCF_002142015.1 Gilliamella sp. A7 | reverse complement strand
CGCTACACCTTTTCATTCGTCAAGATCTTTTTTTAAAATTTTTGATCTTGCTCACTAACACTGCTTTTGTCTGCTTGTCGCTGACGCCGTGTCAGTGGATGCGCATTATAGGCACTTCATTTTTTTTGGCAAGTGAAAAATTGCAATTATAATTCTGTTTGTTTTTTATTTGTTCAACACTCATATTGGTATATTTATAATATATCTCCAGCATTCATTATAAACATAATAAAAAACAAAACTTTGCTGTAAATCACATTTTTCAACATCCAAAAAATAAAAATACCTATTTTTTTCTCTTTTAATAGCAATTTTATTTTAACGATTGCCACCAATTAGATATTTTGCTTTATCTTTAAATATTAACTTTATTAGATTTGCAATAATGATACTTATTGTTAACGTAGATATTAAAAAGCTAATTGCACCAAGTGAAGCTAATTGTCCGTTATCAGTTCTAATTACATCTGCTATTGGTGACTTAAATACTTGTTGTTCCAAAAATAACACGATAATTTCATGAATAAAGTAAATTGGAAAACTTATATTGGCCATATATGAAAAAAACTTATATGTTCTTCCATGTTCATTTTTACGGTTTAAACCATCTAAAAAGTAAAGCGCCAAAATAAATAAAATAATTTTTTGTAATGTATCATAATAAAGTTTTTCTACACCTAAATAATCAATATAACGATAAACAAATGGAATACAAAAACATAAACCAAAAAAGAAAATCACTAACAATAGATTATCTTTAACTAGTTGCATAATTTTTTCATAGTTCTGTTTTATCATCATACCCGTTAAATAAACTGGCCCATAATGCAACAAATTTAATAATGGCCGAGTATAATCAGGTTTAGTAAACATGACCACCCAAAACATTGATATCAGACCAATAACGATCAAACTTTTTTGAGACCAAGAATATAGTAAAGGACTGATTGCAAAAATCATGATAATCATCGGCATAAACCACAATGGTAACAGTTGCGTGCCGGTCAACATCATCTTGACAATAGAACCAAGCACGCTCGGTTCAGTAAATGAAAAAAATGGTAAGTTGGATAAAAACTGATAGTGAAAGTAGAAAAAACAGAAGATCGATACCGATATATATGGACATACGACTGTTTTGAATTTAGATAAATAATATTCCTTCACCTTATATTTGTAGGTCAAATGTTGAAATAAAAAACCAGCAATTAGGACAAAAAAAGTGGTGAAGTTAAAAGCAAATAAATTCAAAAAAGAAAATAAATAACTATTAGCGATTAAATTACTATTTTTAAAAACTCCTAAGCAATGACTAAAGACGATCATAATGATAGCTACGCCACGCAATACATGGATAGAATGGATTTTTTGAGGTTTGACTGTTGCCATTTTAATACACTGAATATAAAAAAGAAAATTTAGCATACATTAGCATAAAATCTGCTAAGAAAAACTAGGATTACTATAGAAAAACAATAAAATATTTCTTGACAAAAGCAGGAGAGAATTAAAAAAGATCTATATATAAAACTGATTTTAATTAATTAGTTAATTTATTTTTAGCAAACGAACATAAAGGTATAATTTCACGCTTTTCTTGCTGTAATGTTTTCACGACAAGTTCAAGCAACTTATCTGCAATACCATGGCCTCGATAAGCAGGATCAGTATATGTATGATTAATCGTTGCCTTATCATGACCAATGCGAGTAAATGTCATTTCAGCTATCTCTTGATTATTATCATTACAAACATAAAAACGCTCATCTTCTTGCTTATATTGTAATGTCATAAAAACCTCAAATTTGTATCGAAATTAATGAACCATGACGATAAGAATTAAGAATTATGTGAAATTTATTAATAAAAAAATCTTTATAAGATCAATTGTGTGAATAATTGATATATCTATTTAAAACCTTAGTATTATCAATTATCCACATTTTATTTAATTATCAATAGCGCAATTTTTAGAATAAACGTTTTGCAGTATTATAAAGATCCATATCAAATGGTCTTTTCATATTATTAATCGCATCAATAATATCATGATGCACTAATTTACCATTTTGGATACCAACACAACGCCCTGCATGACCATTAATAAGTAATTCAACGGCATAAGCCCCCATTCGCGAACCTAAAATTCGGTCATAAGGTACTGGTGAACCACCGCGTTGTACATGTCCCAAAATCGTTGCTCGAGTTTCATGATGAACAGCAGCTTCAATATCCTTTGCCAATTGGTTTACATCACACATATTTTCAGTCACAGTAACTATCGCATGCTTTTTACCTTTAGTAAAACCTAATTTTATCTCTTCAATTAAGTCTTCTTTAGTATAAGAAACCTCAGGGATAATCATAAACTCACAACCACCAGCAACTGCCGCATTTAGTGTCAAATCTCCGCAATCACGGCCCATGATTTCAATCACAGAAATTCTATGATGTGAAGAACAAGTATCTCTTAATCTATCAATAGATTCTACAGCGGTGCCTAAAGCAGTAAAATAACCAATAGTATAGTCAGTTCCACGAATATCGTTATCAATGGTGCCAGGTAAACCAATACATGGAAAACCTTCTTCAGTTAAACGCATCGCCCCCATATAAGAACCATCACCGCCAATTACAACTAATGCATCGATTTGATGTTTCTTTAAATTAGCGATCGCTTTTTTTCTAACTTCTTGGTCTTTAAATTCAGGAAATCTAGCTGATCCTAAGAATGTACCGCCACGAGTGATAATATCGGAAACGCTAGAACGATCTAACTGAACGATTCGATCTTCACACAGACCTAAATAACCATCATAAATGCCAAAAACATCTAATCCTTCAGTTAATGCGGTTCTCACAACACCTCGAATAGCTGCATTCATCCCTGGCGCATCACCACCACTGGTTAAAATACCTATTTTTTTTATCATACAAAATAACTCCAATATATAAACCTTCGGCTATTATAAGGTCATAATAATTAACTAACAATAAAAGTTTAGAGGCTATTTTGATTAGTTTATCTACTTATTCATTTCTAAGGGGACAACAGAAACAGGATCTTGATGAATAATCACTGTTGCAGGCGCAAATTCTTGAGCAATATGTTTTTCAACTGCATCAGCGACAGCATGCGCTTTGATTAAAGGCATATCATCGTCTAATTCAAGATGCAATTGTATAAATTTTAATGGCCCAGCTTGTCGAGTTTTCAGATCATGAAAACCATGTACATTTGAGTATGAAGTAACAATTTCACTAATTTTTTGGTTATCACTTTCTGGTAAGGCTTTATCTAATAAGTCTTGAATTGCACTATAAGCTATTTGATAAGCATTATAAAAAATATATAGCGCAATAAAAAAGGCAAAACAGGCATCAGCATAAGTAATACCATACCAACTTAAAAAGAGAGCCACAATAACCGCAATATTCATAAACATATCAGAAGAATAGTGCAACATATCAGCTTCAATTGCTTTGCTTTTAGTCTGTTTTATTACATGTTTTTGGTATAAAACTAATACCCCTGTCACAATAACTGAAATCACAGAGACAGCAATACCTAATAAAGGTGAAGCTATTGCTTCTGGATGAATAATAGATTTAATACTTGAAAGTAATAAAATAGTTGCAGAACCAATAATAAAGGTGCTTTGTGCTAATGCAGCCAACGATTCGGCTTTTCCGTGACCAAAAGTATGATCATCATCAGCCGGTTTTAATGCATAACGAACTAAGAAAAAGTTAAGTCCAGATGCCAATAAATCAATACTCGAATCTAAAAGAGAGGCAAATAAACTCATCGAGCCAGTAAACCAGCACGTAAGTAATTTTATAATAATTAGGAAAACAGAAATTAAAACGGCACTTAATGTAGCCCTTTTAATTAACTTTTCGTACAAATGTGATTTTGACATTTGTTACCTATTTATTGGTAGGATGCGATTCCTTGTGGTAGAACTAGCTGTGCAGCAACTTGAGCTGCAGCCTTTTTATCTAATAGAATTTCAATAATTTTCAATGCAAAATCAATAGACGTTGCAGGACCTTGACTGGTAATGACTCTATTTTGTGCATCAAAATAAACTCTATCCGATTTCCAATGTTTAAAAGCATCTCTCGTTTCTGGATAACCGGTCATATATGCATCTGGAAATAAATTATGATGTTGCAGAACCATTGCCGGAGATGCACAAATAGCAGCAATTATATTGCCAGCTTGATGTGCTTGTTTTAATTTTTCAATTAATTGTTGGGAGTCGCGAAAGTTTTCCGCTCCTTTTAATCCACCAGGTAAAATAATCACATCAAAATCAAGATTATTAACTTCTGAAAATACCTTTTGGGCTAAGATAGTTACTCCACGAGAACATTCAATTTGTCTATCTTCGGTGATGCTAGCGTAAGTGACATTTATTCCGGCTCGAGTTAATAAGTCAATAGTTGTAACAGCTTCGGTTTCCTCACAGCCATTCGATAAAAATACTAATGCTTGCTTTGCCATATTACACTCCTTCTTATCTAATAGCTGTGTTTAAACAGCGTCAAAAATTAAAACTATTTTACTCGTTCGATATTAGCGCCCAATTTTCTAAGCTTCTCTTCAATATTATCATATCCACGATCAATATGGTAAATACGATCAACAACTGTCGAACCTTCAGCGATACATCCTGCTAAAACTAAACTTGCTGAAGCTCGTAAATCAGTCGCCATAACTTGAGTACCACTAAGTTTTTCGACACCATGAGTAATTAATGTATTACCTTCGATTTCGCCATGAGCCCCCATACGAATAAGCTCTGGTACATGCATAAAGCGATTTTCAAAAATCGTTTCTTTGATAATTCCAGTTCCTTCTGCCACCATGTTTAATAATGAAAATTGGGCTTGCATATCAGTTGGAAAACCTGGATGTGGTGCAGTATGAATATTTACAGCTTTTGCTCGTTTGCCTTGCATATCTAAACAGATCCAATCATCACCTGTTTCAATATTAGCACCAGCTTCCTTCAATTTTGATAGCACAGCATCTAATAAATTTGGATCAGTTTTACGACAAGTTATTTTACCTCTTGAAATAGCAGCTGCAACCAAAAATGTTCCTGTTTCAATACGATCAGAAACAACTTCGTGTACGCCACCACCGAGACTAGTGACACCTTCAATTTCAATACGCATAGTGCCAACACCGGTAATTTTAGCGCCCAGCATATTTAAGAACTTTGCGGTATCAACAATTTCAGGCTCACAAGCTGCATTTTCTATTATAGTTTTACCTTCGGCCAAGGTTGCTGCGCACATAATTGTTACTGTCGCCCCAACACTCACCTTATCCATAACAATATGAGCACCTTTCAAACGACCATTAACTGATGCTTTAACATATCCTTCATCTAACGTGATTGTCGCACCTAACTGTTGTAAACCTGTAATATGCAAATCTACAGGTCTTGCACCTATAGCACATCCGCCCGGTAATGAAACTTGCCCTTGCCCAAATCGAGCAACCAGTGGACCTAAAGCCCAAATTGATGCACGCATGGTTTTGACGAGTTCATAAGGTGCACAATAATTATCAATTTGACCAGCATCAAGATGAATAGAACCATTACGTTGGTATTTCACGCCTAATTGTGCAAGCAATTCGAGTGTTGTATCAATATCTTTTAATTTGGGAACATTTTGCAACTCAACTGGTTTTTCAGCCAAAATTGCAGCAAATAAAATAGGTAGCGCAGCATTTTTAGCGCCAGAAATGACAACTTCCCCATTTAAAGAAGTAGGGCCAGTAACGTGAAACTTTTCCATTGTTAACTCTTATTCATTTTAAATGGCCGTTATTATAGAAGTTATTTATCAATAGATAAATGAATTTTACCAAAATATAAGCACTAATTTATCTTCACTAAAACAACTCAACACAATTTCAATTATTTGATATACCTCTTTTATTTATCATAAATTTTATTTAATAAATTAGATTAAAATTATTATCAATCGGAGATTGACTCACTTCACATCGGCATTTATAGTGAGATTGATATCTTTGAAAATATCAATTGTTTAAAAATAAGATAATCTTAACTGCTTTATTTAATAAAAAGGGATAAATATGTTTGACTCAATCGCTAAAGCTGGAAAATATTTAGGTCAAGCCGCCAAACTAATGGTTGGAATTCCCGATTACGATACGTATGTACAACATATGAAACTAACTCATCCAGAACAAACTCCTATGACTTATGAAGAGTTTTTTAAAGAACGACAAGATGCTCGTTATAGTGGCAAAGGTGGCTTTAAGTGTTGTTAAATAGAAAGGAATAGTTTATGACACAAGATATTAGTACTTCCTTATTACCAGTCACTTTATTAACTGGGTTTCTCGGCTCAGGAAAAACAACACTCATCAATTACCTGCTTGAAAATAATCACAATGAAAAAATAATGATTATTGAAAATGAATTTGGTCCAGTAAATCTTGATAGCAACTTACTTACACAAAATCATGATATTCAAATTGTTGAAATGACCAATGGTTGCATTTGTTGCACTGTGCAAGGTGAATTGACCAAAGCTCTCCATCAATTGCACACAGAAAGGCAAGCTGGTAAATTGCAATTTGATAGGCTCATTATCGAAACCACTGGGCTTGCCGATCCGGCACCTATTATTCAAACTTTTTTTATTGATGAGCTAATTAGAGAAACCATTAGACTTGATGCAATTATTACGATTGTTGATTCTCAACATATTTTGCAACATTTAAATGAACATCGAGTTGCCGTGTCTCAAATTGGTTTTGCCGATCGTATTATTTTATCTAAAACCGACTGCATCACAGAACAACAACAAATTGAAATTCTAAATCGCATTCAGAAAATTAATAGTAAAGCAACTATCTATCAAGCGATTAATGGTAAAATTGCAAAATCACAATGGTTAGATATCCATGCTTTTGATTTAGATGAGGAGTTAGTTCTTAATAAAGGTTTTTTTATTGTTAATCCGTCCAAGCAGTTAGAAACTAATTTTAAAACAATTCCATATCAAACCTCATCCTGGAATGATGAGATATGTTCCTATCTTTTTGAGGCAAAAGAACTTGACCTTAAAAAGATTGGTTCATTTATGGAAAATCTAGTTGAAAAATATGGTAATGATATGCTCCGCTATAAAGGGATACTTGCAATTAAAGACAATAACCAAAGGCTCATTGTTCAAGGAGTCCATAAAGTTGTCGGCTTTGATTACGGTTCTCCATGGCAACAAGCTTCCGAAAAAATATCTCGCTTAGTTGTGATTAGTCGAACTTTACCATTTGATGAATTAAATAAGGAATTTTTACAGACGGTAGCAAATTAACTGATCACAATTAATTAAAATCGACTAAAAAACCCCTTTCCTCAAAAATTTTTAGTAAAATTGACTAAATCTTCGATTTTACTATTAACCGCCTTTTTATCGAATATGATAAAATGGTCAGCTTTCAACCAAATAAAACAGATAACACAAGAATATGGATTACGATATAGCCATCATTGGACTTGGACCTGCCGGTAGCACGCTCGCTCGGTTACTTAACCCATCTTTTAAGATCATTGCATTAGATAAAAAGCATCAAGCTGGTGATGAAGGTTTTCATAAACCATGTGGTGGTTTATTGGCCAATGATGCACAGAAAGCGTTTGTAAGACAAAAGCTAAATTTACCATTGGATATATTAACTGATCCGCAAATTTTCAGCGTAAAAACCATCGATCTGCAAACTAAACTGATCCGTAATTATCAACGCAGTTATGTCAGTTTTGATCGACATAAATTCGACCTATGGTTAAAGTCGCTTATACCAAATAGTGTTAATGTGTTACATGATACATTATGCAAAGAAATCAGAAGAGTCATTGATGGGTATCAAATCACTTATATTGATGAAAATAAAATTGAACATAAGATTACCGCTAGATACGTAGTTGGTGCTGATGGCGCAAATTCAGTTGTGAGACGTATGCGCTATCCTAATCATTCCATTAGACAATATGTTGCTATCCAACAATGGTTTACGGATAACCATAAAATTCCTTTTTATTCTTGTATTTTTGATAATAAAACCACAAATTGTTATGCATGGAGCATTTCCAAAAATAAACATTTCATTTTTGGTGGAGCCTTCCCTAAAAAGACAGCCAATCAACATTTCGAGTTATTAAAAGAAAAATTAGCTCAACAAGGTTTTATTTTTGGCGAACCTCTAAAAACCGAAAAGTGTCTTGTTGTTTATCCAAATCGATTCCGAGATTTTTATACTGGTAATGAAAATATCTTTTTAATTGGTGAAGCGGCTGGATTTATTAGTGCTAGCTCATTAGAAGGTATCAGTTATGCACTTGATAGCGCTGAGATTCTTAGCAAAATATTAAATAGTGGCGTAGCAAAACCTAATAAACATTATTATCAAAAAACAATGCCTTTACGCTTTAAACTATATAGCAAAATTATCAAAGCAAAAATTCTTACTACGCCAATATGGCGAAAGTTAATAATGAAAAGTAAAATTCAGCATATAAAAACAATTTAGTTAATACAAAATTAGCAAATGTTACTAACGATGAAATATAACAAGGAATAGACATTATGTTTGATGTTAGCGATCTCATTCGCTTTAATCACGAATGGTCAGAAAAAATAGAACAAGAAGATCCTGATTTTTTTAAACAGCTTGCCATTGCTCAAAATCCAAAGTTTTTATGGATTGGCTGTTCTGATAGTCGAGTACCAGCTGAAAAATTGATTAAATTAAAACCTGGAGAATTATTTGTTCACCGTAATGTTGGTAATTTGGTTATCCATACCGATCTTAACTGTTTATCTGTCGTGCAATATGCCGTTGATGTACTTGAAATAGAAGATATTATCATTTGTGGACACTTAGGTTGTGGTGGAATTAAAGCTGCAGTAGAAAATCCCGATCTAGGTCTAATTAACAATTGGTTACTACATATTCGTGACTTATGGTTCCGTTATAGTTCTTTAATCGGCGAGTTTCCCGCCGATATTCGTTTAGATATTTTATGTGAGCTTAATGTTATTGAACAAGTCTATAATCTTGGACATTCAACAGTAATTCAATCCGCATGGCAAAGAGGTAAAAAAGTTAATTTACATGGTTGGGTTTATGGGATTGATAATGGCAAGATTACTGACTTACATATTACATCATCGAGCAGTGAAAATCTTGAAATCAATTATCGAGAAGCTATTTCTTATCTATTAAATTTGCATAAATCACAATAATTTTATTTAAATCGATGGATAATTTGATTACTGCTGCCTCGCCATAATAGCTTAGGATCAGCCAGTTCTTGCACAAATTTTCCATCAATCAAAACATCTATATAGGGAACTACAGCTTGTTGAGCGTCGGTTAACTCATCAAGCTTGTAGCCTGTCCATAACCAAATATCTTTATTATCACACTCATCTTTTACTCGTTTTACCAGTTTTAAAATGGCAGGAATATTTTGTGGATGCAAAGGATCACCACCAGAAAGTGATAATCCTTGGCGTTTTATTTCAGTATCTTGTAAATCTTTAATAATTTGATCTTCAAGTGATTGTGTAAATGGCTTACCAGAGTTTATTCCCCATGTGCTTTTGTTATAACAGCCAGGACATTGATGTATACAGCCAGCAACAAAAAGTGCACAACGAGTCCCTTCACCATTAACCACATCAACAGGATAATAACGATGATAATTCATAATGATAAAATAATTTATTAACCTATTTGCCCATTATCTAAATGTTTAACTCGGCGTTTGACTTCTTCTTGTTTACCCGCATTAAATGGACGAGCATCCGGACTGCCTAAATATCCACAAACACGACGAGTAACAGAAACTTTAGCTGAATCATGATTACCACAGCTAGGACAAACAAAACCTTTGCTAGTACATGAAAATTCACCGGTATAACCGCATTCATAACATTCGTCAATTGGCGTATTGGTACCATAATAAGGTACACGCGTATAGCTGTAGTCCCACACATCTTCTAATGCTTTAACATTATTAATCATGTTAGGGTATTCGCCATAACAGATAAAACCACCGCTTGCTACTGCCGGATAAGGTTTTTCAAATTCGATTTTTTCATATGGATTCACTTTTTTCTCAACATCAAGGTGGAAACTATTAGTATAATAACCTTTATCTGTTACTCCAGGAATAATACCAAATTCAGAAGTATCTAAACGGCAGAATCGGTCGCATAAGTTTTCACTCGGTGTACTATATAAGCTAAATCCATAACCAGTCTCTTTTTTCCATTGTTCAACCGCTTTAGCTAAATGTTCAACGATTGCTACACCTTTATTACGTAAGGTTTCACTATCGAATGGATGAGTTTGGTTACCATAAAGTGCATTTAAAGTTTCATGCAGACCAATATAACCTAAAGAGATTGATGCACGGCCATTTTTAAAGATTTCAGAAACATTATCATCTTCTTTTAAGCGAACACCACAAGCACCTTCCATATATAAAATCGGAGCAACACGAGCTTTGACACCATCGAGACGAGCAATACGAGTCATTAATGCATTTTTACAAAGTGCTAAACGTTTGTCTAAAATTTCCCAGAAACGAGCTTCATCACCTTTAGCTTCAATAGCGATACGAGGTAAGTTAAGACTAATGACACCTAAATTATTCCGACCATCATGAATTTGTTGACCATCTTCTTCATAAACACCTAAAAAGCTACGGCATCCCATTGGCGTTTTAAATGATCCAGTTACTTCAACAACTTTATCGTAGTTTAAAATATCTGGATACATACGTTTACTTGCACACTCTAACGCTAACTGTTTAATATCATAATTAGCATCACCTTGTTTGTGATTAATACCATCTTTAATGGCAAACACTAATTTAGGGAATACCGCCGTTTTATGATTTTTACCTAACCCTTTTATGCGCACTTTTAAAATTGATTCTTGAATTAACCTTGATTCCCAGCTTGTTCCTAAACCAAACCCAAATGTAACAAATGGAGTTTGTCCATTAGCAGTATGTAAAGTATTTACTTCATATTCTAAAGATTGAAATGCATCATAACACTCTTTTTGGGTACGACTTTCTGCATAAGCCTCTGGATTTGGGATATTCCATTCTTCAGCAACTTGCTTATGTTTTTGATAACTAATAGTGACAAATTTTGCTAAAATTTCATCAATACGATTAATGGTGGTGCCACCATAAATATGACTAGCAACTTGCGCAATAATTTGAGCCGTTACGGCTGTGGCTGTTGCAATAGATTTTGGCGGTTCAATTTCAGCATTACCCATTTTAAAACCATTAGTTAACATGCCATCTAAATCAATTAGCATACAGTTAAACATTGGGAAAAATGGGGCATAATCAAGATCATGATAATGTATTTCACCACAATCATGAGCACGTGAAATATCCTTTGGTAATAAATATTGTTTAGCATAATGTCGAGCAACAATACCTGCTAATAAATCACGTTGAGTGGGAATAACTTTACTATCTTTATTCGCATTTTCATTCAAAATAGCAACATTACTTTGTTCTATTAGCCCACGAATATCTTGATTTAAACGGCTACGCTCTTCACGAGCACGATCGCGATCATGTCGATATTCAATATAGGTTCTCGCTAATTTTTTATAAGGGCCTGACATTAGTTGATTTTCAACAACATTTTGAATCTCATTAATATCGACACTTTCACGATCCATCATTTGATTAGTCACCACGCGAGCTACCGCTGCACAATAATCTGGATCATTAACATTAGCCGCAACAGCTGCTCTTATAATAGCATCCTTAATACGAGTCTCATTAAATGCAGTCTGACAACCATCACGTTTGATTACTACGGGCATATATACTCCTCAATATTCATTAATAGTTAGCGCTTAGCATGAGTTTTTATCGACCTTAATAGTTACTGTTCTTATTCAAAACTATTGATTTTTTATTAAAATATGAGGCATTTTGATATAAACTCGGATTTTCACACCGCTTTAGAAAACACTATATGTAGTAAATATATTGGAATTATACACCATATATTGTGCTTTTCTAGTTTTTAAAAAAAATAATTTACTTGACAAAGCAAACGCCAATAATCACAAGTCTTCCGGTGAATAGCATTAAAAAAATTTGGATAAATAGGATATAAAAGGTGAATAAATTTTGTTAGAGTGCAAATTAATTTTGCACTCTTATATAAGAACAAGTATAGATATTAATCAGAATTAAGATTCAATATTTAACCAATCAGTATGGAACACACCCTCTTTATCGATTCGTTTATAAGTATGCGCACCAAAATAATCTCGTTGAGCCTGAATCAAATTAGCGGGTAATACTGCTGAACGATAACTGTCATAATATGCAATTGCTGCCGATAACGTAGGAACAGCAATACCTTGCGAAACAGCTAAACAGATTACATCACGCAATGATTGTTGATAGGCTTCAACAGTCTTAGAAAAATATGGTGCTAAAAGTAAGTTATCAATACTGTTATTTTCACTATAAGCATCAGTAATTTTTTGTAAAAATTGTGCGCGAATAATACAACCTGCCCTAAAAATCTTAGCAATTTCACCATAATTTAGTTGCCAGTTATAATGTTCTGATGCAGCCTTTAATTGAGCAAACCCTTGTGCATAAGAGATAATTTTACCCATATAAAGTGCTTTACGAACTTTTTCAATTAACGCTTGCTTATCCCCTGTAAATGCCTCTTTACTAGGTCCTTTTAGTACTTTTGATGCAACAACACGTTGATCTTTAATCGCTGAAATATAACGTGCAAATACCGATTCAGTAATTAAAGATAATGGTTCACCTAAATCTAATGCGCTTTGGCTCGTCCATTTGCCAGTACCTTTATTACCTGCCGCATCAAGAATCTTATCAACCAAATAATCACCATTTTCATCTTTATATTTAAAGATGTCTGCGGTAATTTCGGTTAAATAACTATCTAACTCGCCTTTATTCCAATTAGAAAAAACATCAGAAAGTTCATCATTAGTTAACCCACCTACATGTTTTAACACACTATAGCTTTCAGCGATTAATTGCATATCACCATATTCAATACCATTGTGAGCCATTTTAACATAATGTCCGGCTCCATCAGGGCCTATATAAGCTACACAAGGTTCTCCATCCGCTTTTGCAGCAATTTTTTCTAAAATTGGTGCAACAAGTTCATATGCTTCTTTTTGACCGCCAGGCATAATTGATGGCCCCTTTAGTGCGCCTTCTTCGCCACCTGAAACACCTGTCCCAATAAAATTAAAGCCTTCATCAGATAGCATTTTATTACGACGAATAGTATCCTCAAAATAAGCATTACCACCATCAATAATAATATCACCTTTATCTAACAAGGGTTTGAGTTCATCTATGACTGCATCGGTACCTTTCCCAGCTTGCACCATAATTAGGATACGACGAGGTTTTTCTAAAGAATTGACAAAATCTTCAATACAATAATAAGGAACCAATCGTTTATCAGAATGTTCTGCTATAACCTCTTCTGTTTTATCTCTTGAGCGATTGTAAATTGATACTGAAAATCCACGACTTTCAATATTCAGTGCTAGGTTTCGCCCCATAACGGCCATTCCGATGACACCGATTTGTTGTTTAGACATAATTAGGCTCCTTTACTTTACTTGATTTAATCTTTATAACCTTACAAGGTTTGATATTACTGCGTTAACACAATTATTTAGTCACAATAGATTACATTCTGCCATAAAAAAAGCCGTATCAATACATAATACGGCTTTTTTTCATTACTTTAATTAAACTACTTTAAAATAATGCAAATTATGAACGTTTCATCATTTCAAAAAACTCGTCATTAGTTTTAGTCATGGCAAGTTTATCGATTAAGAATTCCATTGCATCAATTTCGCCCATTGGATTGAGAATTTTACGTAAAATCCACATTTTTTGTAATTCGTCTGGAGAAGTCATTAAATCTTCTTTACGAGTACCTGAACGGTTAAAGTCAATAGCAGGAAATACGCGGCGTTCTGCAATTTTACGCGATAAATGTACTTCCATATTACCAGTACCTTTAAACTCTTCGTAAATAACTTCATCCATTTTAGAACCAGTATCAATTAGAGCTGTCGCTATAATTGTTAAACTACCACCTTCTTCCACATTACGAGCAGCACCAAAAAAGCGTTTAGGTCGATGTAAAGCATTAGCATCAACACCACCAGTTAATACTTTGCCTGATGATGGGATAACAGTATTGTATGCACGCGCTAAACGAGTAATTGAGTCTAATAAAATAATGACATCTTTTTTGTGCTCAACCAAACGTTTCGCTCGTTCAATTACCATTTCGGCAACTTGAACATGTCTTGCCGCTGGTTCATCAAACGTAGAAGCCACAACTTCACCTTTAACTAGGCGTTGCATTTCAGTCACTTCTTCTGGTCGCTCATCGATCATCAAAACGACTAATTCACACTCAGGATGATTAACCGCTAAACTTTGAGCAATGTTTTGTAGTAACATGGTTTTACCCGCTTTAGGTGGCGCAACAATCAAACCACGTTGACCTTTACCAATTGGAGAGGCTAAATCAAGTACTCTTGCGGTAATATCTTCTGTTGAGCCATTGCCACGTTCCATACGTAAGCGAGAGTTAGGATGTAGAGGAGTTAAGTTTTCAAAAAGGATCTTATTACGAGCGTCTTCGGGTTTGTCGTGGTTAACTTCATTTACTTTTAATAAAGCAAAATAACGTTCACCTTCTTTTGGCGGTCTAATTTTACCGGCTATAGTATCACCAGTTCGTAAGTTAAATCGCCTAATTTGACTTGGTGAAACATATATATCATCAGGCCCCGCTAAATAAGAACTATCTGCAGAACGCAAAAAGCCAAAGCCATCTTGCAAAATCTCTAGAACACCGTCGCCAAAAATATCTTCACCACTTTTAGCGTGCTGTTTTAAGATTGCAAAGATAATATCTTGTTTTCTAAGACGGGCAAGATTTTCAAGCCCCATTTTTTTCTCACCAAGCGCTACAAGCTCGGCGACAGATGTGTTTTTTAATTCAGTTAAATTCATAGTTTTAAAAATTCTTGAGGATAAAATTGATATGTTTGCAATTACTGCTTTTGTTGTATATTTCTTTCATTTATTTATAAAAATTTCTCTTTCTAGCAATGTATAAAATTAATTATTACTTAGCTTTTGATGATAATTACGCGATTGGATATTGAATTTTCACCACTTTATCAAGAAAAACAATGGATTGCTGAAAGGGGTTTCTGTAAGAATTTTAGCAATTTACACTAAAATTATAAGACTGTCTATATTTTTAATTATATTTTATGGAAATAAAAATAATAAGCGCCATTATAAACGCTTATTATTGATATTTATTGAACAAATTAAAGTTGTGGGTCAATAAATGCTTTAAGTTGTACTTTAGATAATGCTCCTACTTGAGTAGCAACTACTTCACCATTTTTAAAAATTAATAATGTTGGAATACCACGAATACCAAATTTTGGCGCTATATTCGGATTTTGTTCTACGTTTAATTTAGCAATAATAATTTTATCACCATACTCTTGAGCGATTTCCTCTAAAATAGGGGCAACCATTTTACAAGGTCCACACCATTCAGCCCAAAAATCAACTAATACAGGTTTAATCGATTCATTAATAGTTTTATCAAATGTAGCTTCAGAAAGTGAAACAATGCTATGACTCATTTAATTATCTCCTAAGGAATTTATCTGAAATTATATTAGGATATTTTCATATCTACCGCTAGTAATTATTATAATAGGATATAATTATTAGTGAAGTTGTTATATTTAGTATGTTACAATTGCCCTATTCTGATAATTATACTTTAAACAATAATGATTCAATCATATCTTACAAAAACCACTTTCAATCAATTTCCCCTTCATCCATTAGTTATACAAGCATTGGAGAAAAAAGGTTTTGTTTACTGCACCCCAATTCAAGAACAAACATTACCATTAACCTCAAAAGGAATTGACATTGCAGGGCAAGGACAAACTGGTACGGGTAAAACGATTGCGTTTTTGGCTTCGACATTTAATCATTTATTGAATAATGATCCATTAGCCGATCAAATGCCAAATCAACCACGAGCTATCATTATCGCACCAACGCGTGAATTAGTGGTACAAATTTATCATGATGCACAAACGCTTTCAGAACAAACTGGCCTCAAATTAGGCTTAGCTTATGGTGGTGATGGTTATGATAAACAATTAAAAATGTTATCTGCTGGTATTGATATATTAATTGCTACCACTGGCCGATTAATTGATTATGCAAAACAAAATTATATTAATCTAGAGGCGATTCAGGTCGCTGTTCTTGATGAAGCAGATCGTATGTTTGATTTAGGTTTTATCCGTGATATACGTTGGATATTTAAACATATGACATCGCCTAAAAAACGCCTGACTATGTTATTTTCAGCAACTTTAACCCATAATGTTCGTGAACTTGCTTTTGAATATATGAATGATCCTCAATATGTTGAAGTCGAACCAGAACAAAAAATTGGCCACAGAATTAAAGAAGAACTATTTTTCCCATCAAATGAGGATAAATTAGCTTTACTACAAACTTTAATTGAAGAGGAATGGCCTGATCGCTGTATTGTATTTGCAAATACTAAAGTTGCTTGTGAGAAAGTTTGGCGCCATTTAGTGGCTGACGGTCATCGTGTCGGCTTATTGACAGGTGATATAGCACAAAAAAAACGTTTATCTATTCTAGATAAATTCACTCAAGGTGATCTTGATATATTAGTCGCAACTGATGTTGCTGCACGAGGTTTACATATTCCAAATGTAACTCACGTTTTTAATTATGACCTACCTGATGATTGTGATGATTATCGACATCGAATTGGTCGTACCGGCCGTGCTGGTGCTGAAGGTTATTCAATTTCGTTAGCTTGTGAACGTTATTCTCAAAACCTACCAGCTATTGAGAAAGCGATTGATCATGCCATTCCTGTTACCCAATATGATCCCCATGCATTACTCACGGATCTACCGACACCAAGACCTTTCAAAAGAACAACTCGTAGAAGACCATCATAATAAGTTAACATCTAGTAACTGAAACAAAAATTAATTTAATACCATCATTAAACCAATAAATTTAATGATGGTATTTAACTTATAGGATAAACCGACAATTAATCGAGTTTTTGCTTGGTTTGCAAAAACTCCTGATAAGCTAATTTTATTTCTTTTTTTAAATCTTGAGATAATAATGCTACATGTTGGCCTGATAATGCCCCATATAATCCAAATAAAACATTAAACGATAGTTTCGGATTTTTATGTTTAATTCGGTAATAAGTTTCCAAATACCCCTTAGTTTTAAAGCTCTGAATATCAGTAATATCAACACTTATCATTAACTTTTCTAATGATACTGACATATTAGGTAACGCTTTTAGACGATTTTGCGTTTTTGCTAATTTTTCGCTTTGGTCTTGTTTAGCATGCTCAATGACTATTTTCACAATATCAAGTAGTTTCTTACGGTCTGTCAGTAAGTTGTCATCAACTTTATAATAATCAAGCAATTTATTAGAACCATCAAAAACTAAATTGAGTGGCTGCATCCCAAGCTCAATAAAAATAGAACGATAATTAGGATGAGCTCTTAAATAAACATTTTTTTGGTCAACCCACCCAAACATAGTTGACTCGCTATTAAGACTAAATCCGCCAAAAAACGATCTTATCGAAACGTCTTTAAAGCCAGAAAACTCCTGTTTTATTTTTTCCGCTAATTTTTTACGCATAATAAGTACCTTTTTAACTTACTCGTTTAAGTGATTTCAGTGGAATTTTTTTATGTTAAACTATAGCAAATTGATTGATATTTAAATGACTATTTAAGATAAATTGATAAATATGGGATCTGTCTTCCATAAATGAACATTAATAATATTTATGCTTGATTAATTATATTTTTT